>JANQHZ010000058.1 GCA_028282445.1 Candidatus Binatia bacterium
GAAGCCAAGCGTGCGACGTCGGCGCTGTGCGGCGCCGGAGCGGATGCGGTCGCGACGGCCGGCGGAACGCTCGGAGCCGACTCGAGGGACGTCGGCTGGCGTCCATCGGCGATCAGCGGTTCGCGCAATGGGAAGTTGAGGTGAACGACTCCGGCTGGAGATTCGGCGGCTACGCTGAGCGCACGCCTCGCCAGGGTTCGAAAGTAGGGCAGCCCGCAGTCGTCCATCCCGGCCTCGGCGAACCACTTCGGATAGCCGCCGTAGAGCTTGATCTGGTCAATCGTCTGGCCGGCTTCGCAGTCGCGAAGCTCGGGGGGGCGGTCCGCGGTCAGGACCACCAGCGGGACGCCGGAATGGGCCGCTTCGATGACGGCCGGGAAGAAGTTGGCGGCTGCGGTACCCGACGTACAGACGAGGGCGGTCGGTGTCTTGGTCGCTTTTGCGATGCCGAGGGCGAAGAACGCGTTGCTGCGTTCGTCGATGTGCGACCAGCACCGGATTCCATCGTGGCGCGCGAAGCTCAGGGTGAGGGGGGTCGATCGCGCTCCGGGCGAGATGCAAACGTGTCGCAATTCGTTGGCCGCGAGCTCGCTGACGAAGGCTCGGATGTGTGGGAGCTCGGGGCCGGAGGCCGGAGGCCGGTCGGCCGCCCGCGGCGAGCCGAGGGCAGCCATCAGGTTTGTCCGAGCGCGGCCAACATCGGCCGAAGCTTGATCTCGGTTTCGAGGTATTCGGCACGCGGGTCGGAGTCGCGCACGATCCCCGCGCCCGCAAAGAGCCAGGCTTGATCTGCGTCGACGACACCCGATCGCAAGCCGACGGCGAACTCTCCGTCGCCGTCGAGAGTGGTCCAGCCGATTGGCGACGCATACCAGCCGCGCTCGAAATGCTCGCGGCGTGCGATCTCACCGACGGCGATTTTCTTCGGGTATCCGCCGACTGCCGGACTTGGATGTAGCGCGGCGACGACGTCGAGAATATGGCAGTGCGGTGCGACCCGGCCGCGCAGAGATGTGCGCAGGTGCTGGACGCGCTTCAGGGTGAGCACGTCGGGTTGGGGGTCGACTTCGAGGGAATGTGCGAGCGATCCGAGGTCGTCGAGAATTCCCCGCACGACGATGTCGTGCTCGCTGCGGTCCTTGCCGCTGGCGGCGAGGGCATCGCGCAGGTGACGATCTCGGTCGCTGCTGCTCCCGCGCGGAGTCGTTCCGGCGAGTGCGTGGGTCTCGAGGTGGCCGTCGGATAGCGAGACCAGCGTCTCGGGGGTCGCACCGACGAAGTCCGCCGCGGCGCCGGAAATGCTGAAAACGGTGCAGCCGGTTTCGTTCGATCCGAGACTGTGCAGGATCTGCGACAGGTCGAGATTGCCCTGCACGCTGACCCGGCAGGCGCGCGCCATGACGAGCTTGGCGAAATCGCCTCGGTGGATCGAGGCTACGGCATCGTCGACTGCCGTCATCCACATCTCCGGCGTCGGCGTCGGATGTCGCACCAGCTCTCCAGCGTCGGCGTCGTGCTCGGTCTCCCGCCACGGCGGCGGAGCCGACTTCGCAATCTCGAGGGCGAGCCGCTCGGTGTCCGAGTCCGGATGAATCCGAACGTTGCGGATCATCGCGGTTCGGCCCGCCCGCCGCACCAGGCAGACCTCGGGAAGCGTCATTCGCGCCGGCGCGAAGCCGTGCCAGTAGGGCGCCGTCGCGACCTCGTCGGCAAACGAGAAACCTCCGAGAAGCAGTGGCGAGTCGAGCCATGCGCTGGTCGACTCGACCGTAACCAGCGACCGCAGGCGAGCGAGCTCGGCGACTGTCGTGCGGAAGCGATCGGTCCCGGAGGCGGATGTTTGCCAGGCCCGTCCGAGTCCGGCGATCGCGAGATCGTCGGACTGCTTCTTCCAGTAGAAAGCAGGTACCCCGTCGCTCCGTGCTGCGGCGACGAAGCCGATCAGGTCGGTTGCGATGTCGACGTCGCTGATGTGACTCAGGATGGCGATCTGCGTTGCGTCGCCGCGACGGTCGTGTGCGCTGCGAATGGATTCAGTGTGGTTCATCGAGCTGGTTGGGTGTCCTCGATCAACGGGTCGCGCAAAGAATCTGTGCGACGCCCCCGAACATCGGGTACTTACGGATGTCGCTCCAGCCGAGAGAACTCATGAGCTCCCGCATCTCACTTTCGGGCGGCAGGTATATGGTTGATTCCGGCAGGTAGCGATAGGCCTCGGCGTCGGAGAGCGCTCGTCCGATGGCGGGCACGACCTTGTTGAAGTGCAGGCCGTGCGCCCAACGCAGAGGTGCGAAGCTCGGCTGATCGACTTCGAGTAGGACGATGCGGCCGCCCGGGCGTAGCGCCCGCGTCATGTCGGCGAAGACCGCCTCGATCGAGACGAAATTGCGCAGCGCGAAACCGCTCAAAACAACGCTGGCGCCGCCGTCGCGCACTGGGAGTTGCGAAGCGTCGGCGCGCAGTGGCTGCGCTCCGGTGTCGCGTTGTTTCATTCCGGTCAGCATCCCGGCCGACGGGTCGATGCCGATCACCGTGGCGCCGGATTCTGCCGCCATCTCGGCGAGATCTCCGGTGCCGCATCCGAGATCGAGCACGACGTCGTCGCGGGTCAGCTGGGCGAGGGCGATTGCGCGCCTTCGCCAGCGCTGATCGAGGCTGAAGGTGCAAATCCGGTTCAGCAGGTCGTAGCGCGGAGCGATGCGGTCGAACATCGCCTCGACAAAGCGGGCCTTGTTCTCCGGATCGGGTAGCGGGCTACGGGCGGTCAGGTCCATCGTACCTCCAGGCGGCGGTCGTCACTCTCGGCGACGGCGGCGACGGCTGCCGCGAGATCGTCTTCTTCGGCACGTGCGCGCAGACGTTCCAGCGCGCGGTGGAGCAGGGTTCGCTGAAAGTGCATCGCCACCAAGGTCGTCGTCGCCGGCAGAAGGGTTCGAAACGTATCGGTCACGGCATCCGGGTCGGCGCCTTGCTTACCGACCTTGCGGACGTGTTCGTCGAACAGGGCGATTGCGCCGTCGCACACGGCTTCGACGGCTCGTGCGTGCTTCATCGCCAGCTGCAGGAGCTCATCCATCGGGAAGCCCTCGCTGAGCAGGGTCAGCCCCGCCTTCGCCATCTCGAGATCGTTTTCGGAAAAGTGCTCCTCCCCGTCACTGCCTCGGGTCGGGACGAGTAACTCGGCCGACTGCAGAGATGCGAGAATCGCTTCCGGTACCCCGGATTCGGCGGCAAGCTCGGCGCGACTGAGAGATCGGGCGCCGCTCTCTTTCGCTACTGCTTTGAGCAGCGCCTGCGACTTTGAGGACTTCTCGCCGGCGAGCATTCGTTTGATCAAGGCTAGAGTGAAGCCCTGGCTCTGATAGTCCCGGATCGAGCGCAAAATGCGGACGTGTTCGTCGCCGTACACGGCCCCGCGACCGCGCTTGCCGGGCCGCGGCAGCAACCCTTTCGACTGGTAGTAACGGATCGTGTCGATTTTCTCGCCGCTCGCGGCTGCCAGTTCTTCGATTCCGTATTCCATGAGTATCTACTCTTAGAGCAAATGCTCGCATCGTCAAGGGGGCTAGGGAGTTCAATATTCTCGGGTGCTTACGTGTGGCCGGCGCGGGCGAGGCATGCCTCGCCCCTACACTGGGAGGGTGCCGCCGGAGCGGTCGTCAGGTCGGATGCGACCAGGCTCACCGTAGGGGCGACGCATCCCCCTTCGCCTAGGCTTTGGAGGACAGGTTGCGTCGCCCGGGTGGGGGGCGGTGTTAGGGGCTATCGGCCCGCTCGAAGGACTAGACGCCGATGACGTGGCGTAGGGCCCCTTCCAATTCGGGAAAACGGAAGTCGTATCCCTCCTTCTCGAGCCGGGTGGGGACGACCCGCGTGCTCGCCATCATCAAGGCGTCCGACATTTCGCCGAATGCCAGGCGGGCTCCGAACGCGGGGATCGGAAAGATCGTCGGACGCGAGAGGACCTTCCCGAGCGTCTTGGTGTACTCGCGGTTGGTGACCGGAGTGGGGGCGACCGCGTTGACCGCGCCGTCGAGGCTGTCGGTTTCGATGGCGTGATGAATCATGCCGACGACGTCGTCGAGTGCTACCCAGCTCATGTACTGTTCGCCGCTTCCCAGGACTCCGCCGACTCCCAGCTTGAACGGCAACATCATCTTCCCCAGTGCGCCGCCGTCGGAGGCGAGAATGACGCCGATTCGTAGGTGAACCGTGCGGATTCCAGCGGCGCGCGCGGGTTCCGCCGCGTTCTCCCACGCAACGCAGACGTCGCTCAGGAAGCCTTCGCCAGGTGTCGCTTCCTCGCCGAGCACCTGATCGCCGCGGTCGCCGTAGAAACCGATCGCCGATGCACAGATGAGCGCCTTGGGCTTGTTCTGGAGCTTCGCAAGCGCGCCGGCCAGGAGGGCGGTGCCGTCGACGCGGCTGTCGAGGATTCGTTTCTTGCGGGCGTCGTTCCAGCGCCCGCCGGCGATGTTCTCGCCAGCCAGATGCACGACGGCATCGAATCCTTCGAGCTTCTCCGTCTCGATTTCACCCTTCGCCGGGTCCCAACGGATGCCATCCTCCGAAGTTCCGCGCACGAGTCGGACGACCTCGTGTCCGCCTGTGGTCAGGTAGGGGACGAGAGAGCTGCCGACCAGTCCGGTCGAGCCGGTGACGAGGATCTTCATGGGTTCTCCTTTACGAGCTGCGTGGGCGGCGATGTCCTGTTCGGTGACGGTGTGACGGTAACGAAACATCCGTTCGAGCTTGGCGCGTACGAAGCGACCGGCGAAGAGATCGGCGACGGGACCGAGGGGCAGCGCGTAGTCGATGTCGTCGACCAGGGTGCAAGTGCCATCGTCTCTCGGCTCTACGCTGTGGGTGTGTTCCCAGCGCGCGAACGGTCCTTTCACCTGTACGTCGCAGAAGCTCTTGCCGGGCTGGTAGTCGCGGTGCTCGGCGGTCCAGCGGATAGAGGCCGGCGGGAAGCCCATCTCCATCACCAAGCGGTCGCCGTCGCGGATGCTGCCGATTCGTTCGACGACGCGCACCGGTTCCCACGGCGGGGTCAGCCGTTCGAACGCTCCGTCTCGTCCGTGCCATGCAAAGACCTCGGCTGCGGGAGCGTCGATATCGGTTTTCTTCGTGAATTTCGGCACCATCGAAATAATAGCGCAGTGCGGCAAAGCGACAATGGCCTCACTCATGGCTTCGAGTCGATTCACACCCGGAGCGCCCAGTCCGTTCGACCTCCGCCCCGACTTTGCCGGTCGGGCCGGTTCGCGTATGACTGGCCGAATGACGGAAGATCGCAGGAAAACTCGCTCACTCACGCCTCTCGCCCTCTTGCTTCTGCTGATCGTTGGTGGCGGCAGCGGAACGGCGATCGAGATTCTGTCTCCCGACAAGTTCACCGAGTACTGCGCAGAACGGATCCGCGCCAAGGTCGAGGCCGGCTCGGTCGAGACTCTGGTCCCCTTGCAGCTGAAGCTGCGTCACCCCAAGTCAGGCACATCGACGATCTACCTCGACGCAGCGTACGAAACGTACCTGACGGCGCCCGAGAAGCTCGACGAAATCGTCGAGAAGTACACCGCGAGCGCCGTCGAGGCCCTGCCTGCGGCCAACGCGCTCGACGCCTCGCGTATCGTTCCGATCATCAAGCCGCGGACATGGTTGTCGGAGGTTGGGGTCGCTGCGGATCCGGCCGTGCCTTCACCGGTCGTTTACGACTCGCTCAATCCGGAGCTGATCGTGGTTTACGCCGAGAACACGCCCAGTAGCTTGTCCTACTTCTCGCCGGCGGAGCTGGCCGAGGCAAAGATCGATCGCCAGGGCTTGCGCCAGTTGGCGGCGGACAATCTGGTTCGCCTCCTGCCTAAGATCGAACGTCGAGGCGAAGACGGAGTGTACATGGTCGTTGCCGGGGGCGAGTTCGAGACGAGCCTGCTCGCGGTCGGGACCGGTTGGCGGCAAGAGAGTTTCAAAGTCAAAGGAGACTTCGTTTTCGCCGCGCCCTCACGGGGATCTCTCTACATCACTGGCAGTGACGACGAGGCCGGAATCCAGACGGTCCGCGGCTACGCCCGCACCGCGTACCGCGACTCCGCGCAGAAGATCTCTCCAAATCTCTTCGTGCAGCGCGGCGGCAAGTTGATCGTCCTGCCCGAGTGAGCCTGTCGCCGCCGTACGGTTTCCGGCGCTGAGGCGACGATCAACCGTCGAGCGCGTCGACGATTTGCTCAGCCAGGCCGCGTGCCGATAGCGGCGCCGAGCCCTCCGCCTTGTTGTTGATGGCGATTGATGCGTTGCACCGTCGTTTTGTCGCATCGGCACACAGCTCGACGATTTGCCGTCGTGCGCCAGGGTCGGCATCGACGATACGGTCGAACGGATCGTAGCGGGAGCGGGCCGCTTCGTACTCCTGCTCGTGG
>JANQHZ010001015.1 GCA_028282445.1 Candidatus Binatia bacterium
TTCCCGGTTGCGTCAATGCAGCATTTCGTTGTCGGCCTGGACCTCGGTTTTGCTGGGGATGCTGAGGCGGACCACGGACTCCCCGTTGGATCCGCGATCGATTGAAAGAGACCCCCCCAAGAGGTCGGTAAGGCGTTGGGCGATGGCAAGTCCGAGTCCGTCGTCGGGAAGGTTGTTTGAATCGGGTACTCCACCTTCTGACGTACTCAGCGGTTCAAGAGCAGGTTCGCCGACCTCGCAGTTCTGGCTCCGGAGGATGAATTCAGCGGCTTGGGGGGCCTCTTTTATGTCCAGCTCGATGCGCCCGGAGGCGCTCGACTGGGCAAAGTTGTCGAGAAGTTGGGCGAGAGCCGCACTGAGCTTCTCGCCGTCGGTGTAGACCGAGCGATCGGTCATGTTGACCTTGGTTGCCAGGGTCAACGGTCGCCTCTGATCGCGCTTTTCCGCGACCATGAGGTCGTTGATGAGTTGGTCGATCGGGACTCGCTCGCGCCGCACGACCAGGTTCGGAGCGTCGAGCCGCGCAAGATCCAGGTACTTCTGTACCAAACCAAGGGCGGCACCGGCTGCATCGCTCAGGCCGTCAACCGCGCGGCGAACTTGCGGCTGAGAGTCGTCGCGCAGGATCTCCGCATAACCTTGAATCGCCAGAATGGCGTTGCGGACGTCGTCGGAGAACTTTGCGAGCAGAAGTCCGCGCAGGTCCTGGTCGGCGCGGGCTCGGTCCATTCGCCACGATGCGTTGAGGGCGGACTCGATGGCTTCCGATACGCGGTCGGAGTCGTTGCCGTCGCAGATCGCGTGTGGCTGCATGGAGTCGGCGATGGTTCGGCGGACGTCGATGTCTTCTTCGCACAGCGCGATCACCGGTACGGCCGGTTCGAGCACGCGGATCCTGCGGACCAGGTCGCCGGTTTCCTTAAGGGTGAGGTTTTGCGGCAGGATGACGACCTGCGCGCGTTCGCGGATGTAGTGGTCGAGTGCGTCGCTCGGATCCGGTGCGATCAGAACTCGGCAACCGGCCGACTCGAGCCAGGACGTCAGCCACGGGTAGACGTCGCGCTCGCCGACGAAAAGGATGGTTGCGGTTTCTTCGCTGCTCTCGACGTGGCTCGACGATTGCGACGCTGCGTTGCGGCGGTACGTGGCCAATCCGACCTCGACCCACTGCAGTAGGCTGTCCGGGCCTTCGGTGATGCCAGGGTGGGTCGGGTCACTGAGGTCGCCGTAGCCACCGTGCAGAATGACTTGGGTCAGCGGATTGCTGTAGCGGAGGGATTGAACGGCATCTTCTCCGCCCTTCGGGCAGAGACGGTAGTCGATCAGGACGACATGCACATCGTCTTGCTCGCAGATCGCAACCGCGGTGCCGAGCTTGTCCGCGGTGAGGACGGACATTCCCTGGGCCTCCAGCGTAGCGCGGGCAAATTCCAGTATCTCGGCGCGATCGTCTACGACCAGAACGATTGCTGAATTTGTCTCTTTTTCCTGCATGGTCATGTTTCCCCCGAGTCCCTCGTCGATGTGAGGCTGATCATGCCCCAGCAGCGGTCGATTCCGGAATCGAGGGAAAGTATGACTTTCCGCAGATAGGCGCCGTGGGTGTACGACTTTTGACGTTGCCTGGCCGAGTCGCAGGTCATGTGAGTGGATTTTCGCCTGCGGCTTGGCTGTGGCGGTTGCACTCCCAGTCGGTTTCGATCAGTTGATGGCTACTTGTCCCGATCGAGGAGAATCTAGATGACCATGAACATGGCCGACATGTGGGAAACGGTCGCCCGCACGATTCCCGACGAGATTGCCCAGGTTCACGGCAGCACTCGCCGAACCTATCGCGAATTCGAGGCGCGAGCCGCGCGATTGGCGGGAGCGTTGCGCGCGCATGGTGTCGGGCCGGGCGACAAAGTCGCCCTCTACCTGTTCAACGCCCCGGAATACCTGGAAACCGTCTTCGCCGCGCTCAAGCTGCGAGCGATCCCGGTCAACGTCAACTTCCGCTACCTCGCCGACGAGCTGAAGTACCTGCTCGACAACGCCGACGCCAAGGCGATCGTCTATCACGGCGAGCTTGCCGAGCGCGTCGCCGAGGTCCGCGACCAGCTGCCGCGGCTCCAGTTTCAGATTCAGGTGTGCACCGCCGACAGCGATCGGGGCGAGTTGCTATCCAACGCCAGCGAGTACGAGAACGTGCTCGCGCAGCACGATCCCGTCGAGTCGATCGAGCGATCGCCGGACGATTTTCTCTTTCTCTATACGGGAGGCACCACCGGCATGCCGAAAGGTGTGATGTGGTCGCACGGAGACCTCTACAAGACTCTGTCGCGAGGCTTCGCGCCGCTTGGTGAGTTCGTGCCTTCGACTGTCGAAGAGCTCGCCGAGGCGACCGTTCGGATGCACGAGCTCGACGCCGCACCGCGGGGCGTCGCGGCGGCACCGCTGATGCACGGGATGGCCTGGTTTACCGCGATGGGCAACCTGATCACCGCCGGTCGGGTGCTGTCCCTGGCGAAGAGATCCTTCGACGGCGACGAGCTCTGGCAGTTGGTGCAAGCGGAAAAGGCTTCGACCTGCACAATCGTCGGGGACGCTTTCGCACGCCCGATGATCGCCGCGCTCGAAGAGGCGGAGCGCAGAAATGAGCCGTACGATATCTCGTCGCTGTTCGCGATCATTTCGGGTGGGGTGATGTGGACGCCGCGGTTCAAGCGACCTTTTCTCGAGCGCGGAGTCGCGATGCTGATCGACGGCCTCGGGTCGAGCGAGGCTCCCGGTATGGCGATGAAGGTCCATACTTCAGTCGAAGATCTCGAAACCGGAAAGTTCGAGCTCGGTCCCGATACGCGCGTCATTTCCGAGGATGGGCGTTTCGTCCAGCCCGGCTCGGAAGAGATCGGGATGGTGGCGCTGGGCTCCGGGATTCCCTCCGGCTACTACAAGGACGAGAAGAAGAGCGACGAAACGTTTAAGGTCGTCGACGGCGTGCGTTACGCCATCCCCGGCGACTTCGCCCGCGTCGAAGCGGACGGGTCGATTACGCTTCTCGGTCGCGGCTCGGTTTGCATCAACACCGGAGGCGAGAAGGTGTTTCCCGAAGAGGTCGAGGAAACCTTGAAGCTGCACGACGCCGTCGTCGACTCGACCGTCGTCGGGGTGGCGGATCCGAAGTGGGGTGAGGCCATCAACGCGGTGGTCGCCCTGGAGCCGAATGCGACGCTCTCGGAGGCTGAGCTGATCGAGTGGACCAAGAACAAGCTCGCGGCCTACAAAGCGCCGAAGCGAGTGATCGTCGTCGATAAGATCGTTCGCAGCCCTTCGGGCAAGGCGGACTACCGCTGGGCCAAGCGCTTGGCCGAAGCACAAGAGGGTTAGCGCGGCCGCCTCAGGCCGACAGGGAAAGGTTGGAAAATGAAGCTCGGATTGCAGCTCGGCTATTGGATGAGTGCGACGCCGCCGGACAACCACCTTCAATTGGCGATCGAGGCCGAGAACCTGGGGTTCGATTCGATTTGGACTGCCGAGGCGTACGGTTCGGACTGTTTCACCCCACTGGCGTGGTACGGGTCGCATACCAAGAGGGTTCGGCTGGGCACTGCAGTGACGCAGATCTCGGCCCGGACACCGGCTTGCACCGCGATGACGGCGATGACGCTCGATCACCTTTCCCAGGGGCGATTGATGCTCGGGCTCGGGGTCTCGGGGCCGCAAGTCGTCGAAGGATGGTATGGGCAGCCCTTCCCCAAACCGATGGCGCGCATGCGTGAGTATGTCGGTATCCTGAAGCGCGCTTGGCAACGCGAGGGGCCGTTGTCGAATGACGGACCGCAGTTTCCATTGCCCTACGACGGCGGTACCGGACTCGGAAAACCACTGAAGCTGATCACCCACCCACTGCGAAAGGAAATCCCGATCTTCATCGGCGCCGAGGGGCCGAAGAATGTCGACATGTGCTTCGAGATTGCCGACGGTTGGTTGCCGATCTTCATCTCGCCGTACCGAATGGATATCTACGCCGAGCCGCTGGCGAAGCGGAAGCCGGGCTTCGAGATCGCTTCGACCGTGATCGTCAGTGTCGACGACGACCTCGAGAAAGCGTTGTACCCGGTCAAGCTGATGCTCGGCTTCTATCTCGGCGGGATGGGGGCCAAGGATCAGAACTTTCACGTCAATCTGCTCAATCGGATGGGATTCGAAAGCGTGACGGGGAAGATCCAAGACCTCTACTTCGCCGGTAAACACGATGAAGCGATCGCGGCGATTCCCGACGAGATGGCAGACGAGATCGCCTTGTGTGGAACCCGCGATCGAATTCGCGATCGGCTTCAGGCGTGGCAGGACTCGCCGGTCGATACCCTGCTCTATGGCGGCGGTGACGTCGACATCATGAGGTTTCTGGCCGAGGCCTGCGGCTGAGCCTCGGATGATTTCATCGATGCATCGCATTGTACTCCTGGTCGCGGCGCCGCTGCTGTTCGCGGGCTGCGCGGTCACGAGCTTTCTCACCTATGCGATTTGGCCCAACTACCCCGTTTTTTCCGGTGGCGAGGAGGTGGTGGTGGCGGGCTTGCGGGAGAATGTCGACGTGGTGCGGAGGGCGGACGGCCTGTGGAAGATCTCAGCTCCGAACGAGGTCGACGGCATGCGTGTGCTGGGCTACCTGCAGGCACGCGACCGCATGGCGCAGCTCGATATCTTTCGCCATCTCGCACGCGGGGAGGTCGCCGCGCTGGTGGGAGACCGCGCGTTCGGCGATAAGAGCTCACTCGAGCTGGATCGCTTGAATCGTTTCCTCGGCTTCCGTCGCGATGCCGGTCGCTTGTACAGCGGTGTCTCCGTCGAGGAAAAGGCCGCGCTCGAGGCGTTCGTCGCCGGAATCAACGCTTGGATCGCCGAAGGACGGGTTACGCTGGAGCACCGGCTGCTCGGTGTCGAGCAGGTTCGCGAATGGACCGTCGAAGACTCCCTGGCGATCTACCTCATGGTGATGCATGGACTGAGCTCCAACGCCGATCGGGAGATTCGTCGCCTCGCGATTGCGTGCGCGGCGGGGCTGGATGCGGTCGAGCGCATCTGGCCGAGCGATATCGACTACTCCGTCTACGCCCTGCCCGACGAAGATCTCGGTGGAGCTCATGCGGTGCCGCCTGCGATCGTTGCCGAGATTGCCGCTGAGCTGCCCAGGTTGTGCGAACGGCGCCGCGAGCGCTCGACGGCGGAATCGCGCGCGGCGCTCGGGCGCGGTCTGATTCGGATGAGCTCGGCGTTCGAGACGATGCACTTGGGGTGGAGCGCCAGCAACAACTGGGCGGTTGCGGGCAAGCACACGCGATCGGGCAAACCGGTTCTGTCGACGGATCCGCATCTTCCCCACATGAACCCGCCGATGCTCTGGGGCTTCGATTTCGGGACGCCGGAATACCGGGTTGCCGGGTTCGCCCTGCCCGGCCTGCACCGCGTCGTATTCGGTCACAACGGGTCGGTCGCTTGGGGCGCTACCACCAATCACGTCGACCGCCAGGACCTGGTGATTCATCGGCCGAGCACGGCGATCGTCGACGGGAAAGTCGTCGGCGGATACGAGGTCGACGGACAGTTTCGGGAATTCGAGGAGCGAACCGAGAGATTCGACGTTCTCGGCGGCGAGTCGGTCGAGCAGACCGTCCGGTTCACCAGTGACGGCCCTCTCATGAACGACCTCACGGACGAAGCCGCCGACGTGCTCCCGTTGGTATCCCTGCGTACGGTTCCACTCGGACGCGGCCTCGATCTGGAAGGTGCGCGAGCGCTCGCGAGCGCCGAGAACACCGCGGATTTTGCCGCCGCGATCGATCAACTCGACCTCGGTTGCTCGAGTTGGGTGGCCGCCGATACCTCCGGATCGATCGCGTACAAGTCGCCGTGCTTGTTGCCGATCCGTCCTGGGTGGCGCGGCACTTTCCCGATCCCGGGGTGGACCTCGCGCTACGCCTGGAAGGGCTTCTTGCCAAAGCAGGCGCTGCCGCAGTCGTTCGACCCGGAGCGCGGATGGCTCGCCACCGCCAACAACCAGATCGTTCCTGCCGAGCGGGTGCCGGTGACCTACAACAATGACGTATCGGCGCCGGCCCGCTTCGAACGGATCTCGGAGCGCTTACGGGAGTCGCTCGGCTCGATTGATCCCGGCGCGTCTTCCGCCATTCACGTCGATCTAGTCGACCGAACCTGGTTGGACGTTCGCCCCGAGATCCACCCCGAGCTCTGCCGACCGGAGCAGGTCGATGACGCCGCAGGTGCGCGTCGCCTGCTCTGCGATTGGAACGGCGAGATGTCTCCCGACTCGGTCGCGCCGACCCTCTACACGATGCTGACCAATGCACTGCTCGACAATGCATTGGCCGACGAGCTGCCGGGAGGCGCCGATGGCGAGCTCTGGATGTTCATCCAGTCGTTGGTCCAGTTCGAGGCGGGAGCTCGTTGGCTGTGGCGGCAACCGTCATCGGCCGCGGTGTGGGACGACGTCCGAACCGCGGAACCGGAATCTCGCGCCGACATGCTCGAGCGAGCCTGGCGAGATGCGCTTGCCGACGCCAAAGAAACGTTCGGAGGCGCCGTTGCGGACTGGCGCTGGGGGGAGGTTCGACCGTTCGTTCTGTCGCACCTTTTCGCCGGCGAGGGTGGGGCGTTGGGCTGGCTTTTGAATGCCCCGCCGATTGCGATCGGCGGCGGCAACGAAACCGTTTTCAAGAATCAGTTTGCTCGATCTCATCGCGACGGAATGGATGCGGAGATCGGACCCATCGTCCGCATAACGATCGACATGGACGATCCGTGGTCGGCGCGCTTCGCCTTGGCCGGCGGTCAAAGCGGTTGGCCGCGGTCGCCGTTCTACGCGAATCTCCTGGAGGAGTGGGCGGCCGGGGATACCCGCCTTCTCACTCCGCCACCCGCGTCGACCGACGTGGCGGTGCGCTTCGTTCCGCCGGCCGACTGAGCGCAGGCGCATGTTCGGCGGCGAACAGCGTTCGATAGGTGAGATACAGAAGGCGGATCCCGACGCTCGCCGCCGGGCTCTGCTCGCCGTGGTGGTCCTTGCGCTAGTCGGTGCAGCCGCGGTCTGGCTCTTTCAGAAGAAGATGGACGGGTTGACCGTGATTGCCGAGCGGGATCCGGCAGCGGCGGTGGATGCCCTGGCCGGCATGGTCGGATGGCTGTCCGCGGGATTCTGCTTGCCGCTGCTCGGATTCGCCGGCTACGGCCTACATCTCGCCTATCGCATTTCGCGGTCTCGCAGGTTCCCGCCGCCTGGCATGGCCGTGATCCGCGATACCCCGATTTTGAACGGCGTGGCGGCCGTGACCCGCGCTCGCTTGCTCGCGGCGCTGATGGTTCTTCTGGCCATCTCGGCAGTCGCGTTGCCGGTCGCCCTGACCCGAGTGGTCGAGACCCTGGCAGAGGCGGTCGAGCGAAACCCCGGGGGGGGACGCGGGGGAGGGAGATTCCCGTCCCCCGCGTCGAACATCGTGGAGCACAAGGGGGGAGGGAGCACTCCACGAAGTTTGGCGGCTAACCGAAATCCCAAAAACAGAGGGAGGGGGAATTAGCGGTTAGTCCTATGAATCCCGATTCACCAGCAATGGATCTTATGTAGCACCGGCGATGATACCGCGCAACCCTGTTATTGGGGTTACGACCCGGTGGTCGCCGGGATGCCGATCCGACTCGGGACGCGGGCTAGTACTTACGCATCACGGCGACCACGACGCCGCGTACCTGGAGGTCCTGTTGCGACACGTGGATCGGCGACAATCGTTCATTGGCCGGCTGCAATCGGATGGTGTTGCCGTCTTCGCGATAGAAGCGCTTGACCGTCGTCTCGCCGTCGACCACGGCGACCACGGTCTCGCCATTGTCGGCGTCGCTGCGTTCCTCCACCACGATGAAGTCACCGTCCCAAATCCCGTCGTCGATCATCGAGTCGCCGGATACCCGCAAAACGAAGGTGTTGTTGCGGCGAATGAGCTCTTCCGGGACCGAGATCGTGTCGCGGTCCTCGAGCTCTTCGATCGGGGCGCCGGCCGCTACCCGGCCCAGGAGAGGCAGCTCGACGGCTCCGCTCTTGCGCGGCTGCTCGACCAGCTCGATCGCTCGACTGTGGTTCCAGGTCCGCCGAATGATCCCTTTGCTTTCCAGGTTGGAGAGATGCTTGTGAACCGTGGCCAGCGACGCCAGGGAGAAGTGCTCGCCAATCTCCTCCAAGGTCGGCGCGTAGCCGTTTCGCTCGATGTACTGGCGCAGGTAGTCGAGCAGCTCCTTCTGTCGCCGGGTGAGAACCATGGGCGAAAAGATAGCGAAAGTGGGGTGACGAGGCAAGCTCGTGGCGATCGAGGCAAAGGCTGAGGCGGAGGCGAGGCTGAGGGTGGTGGTCGCGCGGCGCGCGACAGCTATTGCCGTGGCCCGATGCATCCTCACCACCCTCAGCCTTTGCCTCGCCTCAGCCTCGTTGGCACACCTATAGACCTCCCCCTTTGAAAAAGGGGGATTGAGGGGGATTTATCGGAAGGGATCGATCTCAAAATCCCCCCGGACCCCCCTTTTTCAAAGGGGGGTAGTTCAGCGGAATGGACCCGCTCCGGCGCTACACCCGGAATCGATCCGTATCGATCTCGAAGGTTTCGAACAGATCGGAGAATGCGGAGGAGATCTCACCGATCGACGCCTCGGAGGCGATTCCGGAGGCGATGAAATCGGTGTCGAACCAGGTCGAGCGCAGAAAGTACCCGAGCTTGTCCTCGACGTCGCTGAAACGCAGATACTGGAGCTCGTACAGATAGCGGGCGAACATGCGCCAGAGCTGGCGCTGCTCGTACTCGCCGCGCAGGGTGCGGATGTTCTGACGTACGTACGCTTCACGTTCGTCGACCGACTGC
Organism: Candidatus Binatia bacterium; assembly: GCA_028282445.1. Lineage (GTDB taxonomy): Bacteria > Desulfobacterota > Binatia > HRBIN30 > CADEER01 > CADEER01. Next base: position 8,904 of record JANQHZ010001015.1, read on the forward strand.
AGGCGCGCGGCCAGCAGGTTGGCTTGGTAGTCGGCCGCTCTCGGCAGCAGCATGCGGAGCACCGCGGCGCCAGCGCTGTCGCCATCGATCGGGATGTGTCCGCTGCCCCACCCGATCGGCAAGTCGGCCGGGTATTGCTTGGTGAGCTCGACGAGATCGGCATGGCCGAGCCGGCGAATCGCATCGGGTGCGGAGCCGATAGCCTGGTCGAGTGCATCGCGCAGCTTGGCGGTGAGCGTGGCGAGTGTCTCCGCCGACGCGGTGGTGCGGACCCACCTGACGTCGACAGCGAGATGGCACCACTCGTGGTAGGCGCGTGCCCCCAACATCGACCTGGCGAACGGAAGGGCGGGAACTTTGAGGCGCTCGAGGTGGGGCTCGTAGAGGTTGTACGCCAGGATCTTTCGGCCGCTGTAGAGGTAAGTGTAGCCGTCTTGTCCGATCGCATTGTCGGGTGGCGGCAGGGCCTCGTAGCTCGACGATCGATCGCGGAAGTCTTCCGAGTGTTGCGCGATCGTCTCGAGGTCGAGCCGGATCGACTCGATGGTTTCGGCTCCGGCGTTGCGCAGCTCGCTGCGCAACGGGCCGACCCGCTCGGGCTCGTCGGGGTCCCACAGAATGCGATTGCGGCGACCGCTGACCACTACTGTGGGTACGGCTTCGCGCAACCAGTCCAGGGTCGTGGCGAGTTGTCCGCCCTCTTTCGTCCGGTAGTGACGAAGGTAGCTTTGCACGGCATCCTTCGCCGCCCGCGTCCACTCGACGACGAGCTGCGGCGGTTTCTTCTCCAGAGTGCGCGGGACCATCAAGCCGGTTCCGGCGATCGGCCTATAGAGCTGGGGATTCTGTGGTGGACGCAGCGTCTCGTGGGCAAGCTCCCGCATCCAAGGCACGGCCGCGGCGAGCTCGGCATAGGCTTCGGCATCGGGCCGGGTCGAGGTGCGGGCTCCGCGCTGGAACTCGGCTACCTCGTCCGGCGTTCGGTCGAACCAATAGGCGGCGTTGTGCAACGCCGCGAGAGTTGCCTCACCGGTAAGAGACATTCGATCGCCGTGGGCGAGCAAGTAGGCGAGGAGCTCGACGCTCGACGTTTCGTCGGCGCAGTCGCAGTCGAACAGAGTCCAGGTGCTGGTGTTGAGCAACTGTACATAGGGTGGAATCGCGGTCGCCGAGTCGATGATGGCGACGTTGCGGATGCGTGGCGCGGCCCAGGAGCGCAGCTTCGCGGCCAGTGCTGTCGTTCTCTCCCAGTACAGAGCGAAGGCTTCGCCGAGCATCTCGCCGGCGCGTCCTTCGGCAACCGAGCGCTCGCGCAGACGGCTCGCGAGCTCATCGGAGATTCCGGTCGGCGACAGGTGTTCGATCGGAACCAGGACGGCGCGCGAGTCGACGAAGTAGAAGTCGTCGAGCATTGCTTGGTTGTAAGTCGTTTCGGCGACACGAAAAAGGGGCCCGGCGCACGGCCGGGCCCCTGCTCGGGAGGTGTCGGTAGGGCGCGCTCAGACGAAGAGCGGCAGATCGAAGTTTCGGACGTTCCAGTAGTTCGCCGGATCGGCGATCGGGTCGGGCGGTAGCAGGAGGTCCAGCTCGGGGTCCCCGACGTTGATCCAGTGCCGCAGGATGGTGCCATAGACATCGCGGAAGTCGGTCGATCGAAAACCCCCGGCGGCCTGCGAATAGATGGTGTTTCCGTTGTTGGTATCGATCTCGACCGGGTCGATATTCGGATGATTGCCGTACACGCCGCCGTCGACGGCCGGACCGATCAAGAACATCGGTCCTTGGGTGCCGTGATCGGTGCCGTTGTCGTTCTGCACGATGCGGCGGCTGAACTCGCTCCAAACCAGGA
>JANQHZ010000082.1 GCA_028282445.1 Candidatus Binatia bacterium
CGAGCTGGACCGCCGCCGGACGCGTCGACCTTCGGGTCGAGCTACTACCCGCGCAGACCTCGAACAGCAACGCGGACACTCTCGAGCTGAATTTCCAGATTCGCGATTTGACTGTGTTCCACACTCAAATCGCCGGGGAGGGGCAATCCTTCGCATCGATCGATCAAGGTTTGGTCGCCGGCGCGGCAGGCCTTCTGCGGCAGACCTATCCGGCTACGGTCACCTATCGGCCGTTCAGTGTCGCGCGTGCCAACGCGTTCACCTATTGCGACGGCGGACCCAACAAGTTCCTCCGCTGCTTCGCCGACAGCACGAATTGCCCGGAGGCAACTTGCGCCGAGGAAGGCTGGCACGGCGCGATGAGGCGTCTCCTGCGCAATACGCCGCTCGCCGGCCCCGACGTTCTGTTCGGCTGGATCCCCGGTAGCGGTTGCTCGGGTCACGCCGATCGAGAAACCCCGGGCCGCAGAACCGAAGCCGGCGTGCGCAAGCTGGTGTTGAGCCCGAACGCGTACCACACGGCGGGAACCGGCTGTAACGAGCACGGCTTGGCGCACGAGGTTGGACACCTCAAACTCCTCGAACATCCACACAACAATTCGCGCTCGGCCGCCAACTCGATTGCTTTCGCCCCTTCACAGAAGGTCCCGCCGCTCTTCGTCGAAGGAGACCCGACAGTCGACGAGCGAGTGATCAACACCGACAACGGCTTGGAGCTCCGCACTGCGGCCGGAAGTCGCGACGACTTCGAGTTCATGTGGCAGACCAGCAGCACGAGCTCAATCGCACCGGTCGAGCGCAACAACGACAATGTCTGGATCAGCCGCTCCTCGTGGAAGTGGATGTTCGGCATGCTGTCGAGATCGCGGCGCGGCGCCACCGGCACGACGGCACCGGTCGACTCGTTCCCCTACCTGACGATCAGCGGGCTGATCTCCGCCGACGGTGACGCAACCATTCTCTCGGTGCTTCCGGGAGCGGCACAACTCGGCACTGACGACGGCCCTTATTGCCTCGACGTCGAGCAGCGCGCGGCGGGGGGCGACGCGGTCACGACATCACGCTGCTTTTCCATCGCCGCGGCCGACGACGACGAGCAGCCGTTCGCCCTGATCCCGTTCGTCGAGTCGGTGCCACGCGCCGGCAAACCGCTTGGCGCAACACTCTCCCGCGACGACGTTTTCATCGCCGCCATCGAAGCAAGCGCCAACGAACCGACGGTGGAGATCCTGGAACCGATGCCGGAATCGCCCCTATCCGGGACCAGGACGATCGCCTGGCGCGGTCTCGACGCCGACGGGGACGATCTGGTGTATGACGTGCTCTACAGCGCCGACGGCGGTGCGAGCTGGCTCCCGCTAGCGGCCGAGCTGAGCGAAACGTCGCTCGTCGTCGCCACCGACAACTTGCCCGGCAGCGAAGACGCCTGGATTCGCGTCGTCGTCGGTGACGGCGTTTCCTTCGGCGAGGATGAGGTGGGGCCGTTCCAATCGCCCAACAAGCCTCCGGCGGTTGCGATCGCAGCGCCGGTCGGACCGGGACCGTTCGCTGCCGGGGCTTCCCTGCTACTGGTCGCGGAGGCGTATGACGTCGAAAGCGCAATCCGTGTGTTCTGGGAATCGGATCGTGACGGGGCACTGGGAGAGGGTAATCCTCTATCCGTCTCGGATCTGTCGACCGGTTTGCACCTGATCACCGCAGAGGCGGCTGACGACGACGGGAATTCGACATTCGACTCGATCGAAATCGAGATCGGCGGCAGCTGCCCGGGTGATTGCGACGGCAACGGCCAGGTCGCCATCGCGGAGATGATTGTCGGGGTCAACCTCGCGCTCGGCAGGCGAGACCTATCCGACTGCCCGGCATTTGACGGCAACGGCGACGGACGAGTCACGATCTCCGAGTTGATCGCGGCAGTGCGGGCCGCTCTGGATGGCTGCGATCGAGCCGGCTGACGCGCCCAACGGGAGCCCCTGACTGTGTTGGCGGATCGTCGCCTGCCGCTATAATCCGGGTTGGCCCAGGTGACGGGTGCATCCAAACCCCCGATCGGTGCGAATCTTCCCCCCGAGATGCCAACCATCAAAGCGAAGCTCTCGAGCACCCTGTCAGCGCCCCCGGCACGACGGCCATCCGCGCGCGCGATCGCCGCGATCGCCATCGCAACGACGATTCTCGGTGCGACGCCAGTCATCGCCGGCGCGGATATGGCCGCTGGCGATCTCGCCTGGCGGCAGCGCGCGGACTCGCAAGACGGCTCCGGCGCGAGTCTTGGGCGCATCGAGGAATCGATTCGCGCCTTCCGCGAGGCGCAAGACTCCATCGAGGCCCGCTGGAAGCTCATCCGTTCGCTGCACTTCCTGGTAGAGTTCTCCCATGCCCCCGAGAGCCGCAAAGACGAGGCGGTCGACGAGGCGGTCGAGATCGCCAAGGACTCGATCGAGATCTTGGAGCGCGGTGCGGGCAGCGATGCGGATCGGGCGCAGTTGTACTTCTGGTCGGCGATCGCATGGGGCGCGCGAGCGCAGCGGGTCGGACTGATCACGATCGTCCGCGAGGGCGTGGCCAACCAGATGCGCGACTACGCCCGCAGAGCCGCTTCCATCGAGCCGTCCATCGAACGCGGCGGAGCCTTCCGCCTGCTGTCGCGACTGCACGGTACACTGCCGCGTGTGCCCTTCGTCTCGGGATGGGTCGATCGGGGCAAAACGCTCCCGCTCGCGGAAAGCGCGTACGCGATCGATCAAAGCGACCCCGGCAACCGCTTGATTCTGGCAATGGCCTTGCTCGAGCAAGAGCCCGACCGCCGCGAAGAGGCCATCACCCTGCTCGGAAGCGCAGCGCGAGCGACCCCTCGCCCGGAATTGCTGGTCGAGGACCGCGCCATCCGCGAGGAAGCGCGCCGAACGCTCGACGCCACCCAAGACCCCCCGGAGGATTCGGGGTGACATCGTCACCGCTCGGCAGTCTCCGGCTCATCAGCTACTCGCTGCCTTCCCTGGTGACGTCGATCACGGCGCTACCGATGGCGCTCTTCGTGCCGGCTTTCTACGCGGACGATCTGGGCGTGCCGTTGGCGTCGGTCGGCACCGCGATCGCGCTGTCGCGACTTCTCGACGTCTTCACCGATCCGCTGATCGGCAAGTTGAGCGATCGCTCGTGGTTGTCCTTCGGCCGTCGCAAACCCTGGATGGCGCTGGGGGTTCCGCTCTTCGTCTTGGCGCTGTGGAAGATCTTCGTTCCCGGCGAGGCCGCCACTCCGAGCTATCTGCTGTTGTGGTCGGCGATGTTGTACCTCGGCTTTACGATGATCGACCTGCCGCACAAGGCTTGGGGCGCAGAGCTGTCGGGCGACTACGACGAGCGCTCGCGGATCACCAGTTGGCGTGAAGGTCTGTCCACCGCCGG
>JANQHZ010000094.1 GCA_028282445.1 Candidatus Binatia bacterium
TCCAGCTGCTGGCGCGTATCGTCCAACAGCCGGTCGTATTCCTCCTTCTGCTCGTCCACCTTGGCGACACGGTCGTTGAGCTCGGCTTCCTTCTTCTTGGACTCGACGTCGCGCCTGCCTACCTCCTGGTCCTTACGCTGGATGGACAGCTCGCGGTCGGCGAGCTTGCTCTCCGCGCCCTGCAGCTCTCTGCGCGCCTGCTTGATCTCCTCCTCGGTATCCTGCTTGGCCCGAACGGCCGCCTCTCGCCCCCGCTGCTCCGCTTCCTTTCGAATCGCTTCGGCTTCTTTCTTCGCTTCTTCCAGAACTCGCTTCTGAGTTTCTTCGGTCGCTCGTTGCTGATCGGCGCGCTGCCGGTTGCGCAGGCTGTCGATCGACCAAGCCAGCACCGCCGCCAGCACGATCGTGGCTAGTGCCATCAACGCGTATTCCATCGCGGTCTGCTACCTCCTTTCTGAAGAGCTCGACCGGCGCGCCGCCCAACCACGACAGCGCACGATCCTCGGTGACCAACGCATGCAGCCCTTGGTCCCACGAATCGACCGGAATTTGCTCCGCTTGTTGAAACTCGTAAGCCAGGCCGACGCGAAACGCCGATGCGGGCCATTCGCGTGCAGCTTGGTCGTAGTATCCGCCCCCACGGCCCAGCCGGTTGCCGCGAGAATCCCAAGCAACCAGGGGCATGAAAACGACGCTCCCCGCCGTCACCGGCAGGGCTTCGTTTCCGATCGGAGTCGGAATGTTCCAGCGCCCCGGCGCCAACTGGTCGTCGGCGCGAAAACGCTCGAAATGCATCCTGTTCCCGGACATCCGGGGGAGGCCGACCGGCACACCCAGTCGAGCGGCCTCGGCTAGAATCCCTTCGGTCGGCACCTCGCCGTCGTCGGCGACATACGCAAACACCCGATCGGCAGCGCTTAGCCAGCCGAGACCGCGAACAGCATCGCCGATCGCCAAGGCGGCCTGTGCGCGCTCGCCATGGGAGAGAGCGCCGCGAGCGCGGCGCTGAAAACGGCGAATTGTCTGCTTGTCAACCATCCCACTCGCACGGCGACCGGGACGGACATTTTGCGTCGGCTGGCCTCAGGGGTTTCGATCGATATCGCAGCCGTAGCGAGCAATGCCCGCCGCGGCTTCTACCCTCTCATCCGCTGGTGTACACGATCCTGCCAAAACTCGGCTCGATAAAGTCCGACATGGAAACGGCTTCTCCAACTCGCCCGCTCCACGCATCATGCCCGCTCCGAAATCTCCTCTCCGTCGGGTGCTCGCGGCGCCCGATCGATCCTTTCGCTGATCCGATCGACCGCTCTGGCGAGCTCCTCCTGCGATTCTCGCAGTTTCTGACATTCGCTGGCGATATTCAACGCCACGAGAATCGCCTTCGTATAGGGAGAAACATTGCCCTCCGGCTTGAACTCCCTCATTTTCTCATCGACATGGGCGGCGACGGCGCGTACGTGCTGCTCGTCGTCCTTCGAAGTTACCGTGAACTTCTGCCCGAGAATCTCGACTTGTACGGCGCCGCCCATGGTTGCCTCAGAGGTTGAGCTCCTCGAGCCGGCCGAGCAGGCTGTCGACCCGGTTCTTTATCTCGGCGCGCTCGCGCTCGATATCCGCGAGCTGCCCGGTCATCGACTCGATCTTGGCCCGGGCCTCGTCCAGCTCCTGGCGGAGGCGATCCCGCTCCTCGCCCAGGGCCGACTGCAAAGACAGCACCTTTTCAACCTTGCTTTCCAGAACTTTCAAGCTATCCAGCGTCATAGAGCCTCGATCTTCAAGCAGCACGTCACAGTAACCGTCGCCCGCAGGGCGATCAAGCGTCCGATTCGGCGAAAAGCGCCTCGGCGAACGCCGCGGCGTCGAACTCCGCCAAGTCCTCCGGGCCCTCGCCCAGGCCGACGTAGCGAATCGGCAACCCCAACTCGGTGCGGATCGCCAGTGCCACCCCGCCGCGCGCGGTGCCGTCGAGCTTGGTCAGAGCGACTCCGTGAATCCCCAGCGCTTCGTTGAAAACCCGCGCCTGGTTGAGGGCGTTCTGCCCGGTCGTCGCGTCGATGACGAGAAGAACCTCGTGCGGCGCCCCGTCAATCTCCCGGCCGGCGGTGCGCGAGATCTTCTTGACCTCTTCCATCAGGTTGGCCTTGACGTGCAGCCGGCCGGCGGTGTCGATGATGACGACATCGGCGGAGCGAGCGACCGCCGCTTTGACCCCGTCGAAAACGACCGCCGACGGATCCGCACCGTCCTGGTGTTTGACGATGTCCACGCCGAGGCGCTCGGCCCAGCGGGTCAATTGATCGATCGCCGCGGCGCGAAAGGTGTCGGCCGCCACCAGCACGACCTTGCGCCCGTCTCGCTGGAAGCGTGCCGCGAGCTTGCCGATGGTGGTGGTCTTGCCCACCCCGTTGACGCCGACCACGAGAATCACGTGGGGACCGTCGCCCGTAGCCGCGCCGCTCGCCTCGGTGGAGAGTAGGTCGCAAACCGATTCTCGCATGATCGCGCGCGCGTCGGCTTCCGAACCGGCACGACCGATCTCCTTGCGCCAGGTCTCGACGAGAGCCTGCGTGGCCCGCATCCCGACGTCCGACGACAGGAGCGTCTCTTCGACCTGATGCAGCCAGTCCTCGGACTCCTTCGACTCGCGCCACGCCGCCAGCAACCTGCCGGCGAGCCCACCGCGAGTCTTGGCCAGGCCCGAGGTCCAGGTCGCAGGCCGTGGCGCTGCGTCGCTGGCGGCTCGAGAAGTCGGCTCCGCTTCCGCCGGCCCGAACAGCTTGGCGACCGCGGCGCCGATCGCCACCGAGCCGACGATCGCCAACACCGCGAGCGCGAGTGGATCCATCGCCGTCACAGCACTACGCCCCGCTCTTCCGCAAACCGCTGCATGCCGACCGCGGGATCGCTCTTCAGTGCATCGCCACCGAGACCAGTCGAGACACGCCAGGCTCCGGCATCGTCACCCCGTACAACACGTCGGCGGATTCCATCGTCCGCTTGTTGTGGGTGACGATGACGAACTGCGAATGCTCGCTCATCTCGGAGACCATCTGACTGAACCGACCGATATTGGCATCGTCGAGCGGCGCGTCGACCTCGTCGAGGATGCAGAACGGCGTCGGATTGATCAGAAACAACGAAAAGATGAGGCTGACCGCGACCAGCGCCTTCTCTCCACCCGAGAGAAGATTGACGTTGTCCAGGCGCTTCCCCGGCGGCCGGACGACGATATCGACGCCGGTCTCGAGCAGGTTGTTCTCGTCGGTCAGAACCAAGCGTCCCTCGCCGCCGCGAAACAATCGCGGAAACACCTTCTGGAAGGTTTCGTTGGCTTGCGCGAAGGTCTCGGCGAAGCGAGTTCGAGAAGCACGGTTGAGCTTGGCGATCGTTCGCTCGAGGTCGCCGAGCGACTGCTCGAGATCGTCCTTCTGCTTGGTAAGGAACTCGCTACGCTCCTCGAGCTCGCGCAGCTCGTCGATCGCTGCCGTATTGACGTCGCCCATGCGCGCCAGACGCTGGCGTAGGTTATCGACCTGTTCGGCCTCCCGGGCGACGACCTCTTCGTCCTCGCCCTCCTCAGGCGCCTCCCAACTCGGCACGTCGCACTCGTA
>JANQHZ010000125.1 GCA_028282445.1 Candidatus Binatia bacterium
CGAAGAGGCGATCCGGTCGCTGCGCGACAAGAACGTCGAGATCAGCGATATCCTCGACATCCCGGGCGCCGGTCGTCAGGCGTTTCTGTACGATCCGGCCGGCAACATGATCGAGCTCAACCAGCCGAACGGCGGCTGAGACTCTTGCGTTACTCGCGGTTGCCTTGATCTGCAACTGAGAAACCGCAGATGAACGCAGATAAACACGGATGCTGAACCGCCGTCGGAGTCTGTGTCGATCGGCGACGGCACAGAGGCCCGAGCGCGGGCGACGCATGCGTCGCCCCTCCATGTGAGCAGGTCAGACCGGTCCTGCGTTTATCCGCGTTCGTCTGCGGTTCCGAGCATCTTGCCGCCTCAAGGCCGGCACTACATCGACCGGTACCGTGATCTTGTCCGCGGCGGCGCAGAGGCCCGAGCGCGGGCGACGCATGCGTCGCCCCTACATGTGAACGGGGCAGAGCGGTCCGTTGTAGGGGCGAGGCATGCCTCGCCCAGCCGTCTCCGGCGAGGCTGCGGTTAACCGCGTTCGTCTGCGGCTCCGATCATCTTGCCGCCTCAAGGCCGGCACTACATCGACCGGTACCCTGCTCTTGTCCGCGGCGTCGCAGAGGCCCGAACGCGGGCGACGCATGCGTCGCCCCTACATGTGAACAGGTCAAAGCGGTCCTATGCCGGCGGCGTCGAAGACGCTCTAGTGGCGTCGCCCGGTGAGGCGCTCGGCGCCGCGTACGACCAGGACGTGCACGACGGGGATGATGAGCAAGGTGAACAGAGTCGAGAAGATCAGCCCCCCGACGACCGCGGCCCCGATCGGTTGCCGGGTTTCCGCTCCCGCGCCGCTGGCGGCCCACAGAGGGACCGCCCCGAGGATGGAGGTCACGCTGGTCATCAAGATCGGCCGGAAGCGGGTCCGCCCGGCATCCAGCGCAGCCGAGAGTAAATCCGAGCCTTTGCGATGGGCGCGATTGGCGTGATCGACGAGCAAGATCGAGTTCTTCGCCACCAAGCCAACGAGCAAAATCATTCCCACCTGGGTAAAGATGTTGATGGTGTAGTCGGAGACGTACAGCGCGGCGAGGGCGCCGAGGAGCGCCAGCGGAACGCTCAACAAGATCGTGATTGGATCGACAAAGCTCTCGAATTGGGCCGCCAACACCAGGTAAATGAAGAGCAGCGCGATCCCGAAGGTCGTGTAGAGCTCGGTCGACGATTCACGAAACTCGCGCGAGTTACCGGCGAGCGCCAGTGCATAGCCGTCGGGCATCTCTTCGCGCGCAATCGCTTCGACCTCGCGCAGAACCGGGCCGAGCGCATACCCGTCGGCGACACTGCCGGTGATCTTGACCGCCCTTTCGAGCTCGTAGTGATTCAGCGATTCGGGTGCTGTCGATGTCTTGAAGCGCACCAGACTCGACAACGGCACCATCGCGCCGCTCTGTGAGCGGACACGAATGTCACCGATCTGCTCCGGAACGCTGCGGAAGCGCGGCGCCAGGGAAGCGATGACGTCGTACTGGCGATTGCGCAAGACGAACTCGCTCACCTCGTTTTCCGCCAGGGAGATCTGCAGCGCATCGGCGATTGCCGACACCGGAACCTCGAGGTCGGCGGCGCGGTCGCGATCGTAGAGAATCTCCACCTGTGGTGTTTCCATGCGAAGATCGCGATCGGCGTTGATCACCCCGGGCACATCGGCCACCCGGTCGCGAATCGCTTGAGACACTCGGTCGAACTCCTCGAGGCTCGCGGCCGAGCTCTTGAGGACTACCTCGAGATCGTAGAACGAGCGCTGTCCGAGCGACGGCAAGCTGATGGGATAGGCCAAACCGCCGGTAAAGTCTCGAAACTTTCGAAAGTACCCACTGACCAGATCCTGTTGGGTTCGCTCGCGATCTTCCCAGGGGACCAATCGACCGTACACAAATCCACTCGAAGTCGTACGCGATCCGCCCGACGACAGACCGACGGCCGAATAGATGTGAGCGATCTCGGGCGTCTCGCGGTACTGCTCCTCGACCGCGAGCAGTGTCTCGCGCGTGTAGGCCAAGGTCGAGCCTTGCGGCGCGCGCAATACCGTCAGGATCTTGCCGCGATCCTCGGTCGGCACCAGCGAGTCGGGCAATGCCTCGAACAATGCGACCGCCCCGGCCGCGTTGGCGAGCAGGAAAACCACGATGGGAACGGGATGACGGACCGCAACCGCGAGGGCGCGATCGTAGACTCGGTTCAATGCCGACAACACGCTCTCGATCCACGACCAGACCCGACCGTGCTGGCGCGAAACCTGGAGGTAGCGCCCGCACATCACCGGGACCAGCGTCAACGCGACGAAGGTCGACAGGGTGATCGCCGCCGCCATCGTGATGGCGAACTCGCGAAACAGGCGTCCGGTGCCGCCGGTCATGAGTGAGAGCGGCACCAGCACGGCAACCAGCGAAACCGTGGTGGCGATGACCGCGAAAAACACCTCGCGCGAGCCCAGCCGGGCCGCGGTCTCGCGGTCCTCGCCGAGCTCCTGACGCCGATAAGCGTTCTCCAACACGACGATCGCGTCATCGACCAACAGCCCGATCGCGAGCACGAAAGCGAGCAAAGTCAGGACGTTGATGGAAAAGCCGAGCAGGTTCATCACCGCCAGCGTGCCGATCAGCGACACCGGAATCGCAATCGACGGAATGGTCGTGGCGACCGGCGAACGCAGGAAGAAAAGGTTGACCAAGACCACCAACGCAAAGGCGATCCCCAAAGTACGCGCGACTTCCCGCAGCGACGCTTCGACGAAGACCGTGTTGTCGAGCGCGTAATCGAGCACGACCCCGAAGGGCAAGGTCTCGCGAATGCGAGGTATCGCTTCGCGCAGCCGCCGCGTCAGTGCGAGCTCGTTGGTGTTGGACTGTCGAATGATGCCGATCGCGATGATCGGACGGCTATCGAAGCGAGTGATCGTGTCGTAGTTCGCCGAACCGAGCTCGACCCGACCCACATCGCGCAACCGTACCGGCGCACCGTCGTCCCATCGCACGACGATCTTCGCAAACTCTTCGGGGTCGGCGAGTTGGGCGTTGGCCAGCACGGTGAACTTGCGCGAAGCGGCTTCGAGCTGCCCTGCCGGTAGCTGGATATTGTTGGCCTGCACCGCCTCGCGCACCATCGCCGGATCGACTTCGTGCGCCGCCATTCGGTTGGGATCGAGCCAGACGCGCATTGCATAGGTGCGTTGTCCGCCCACCAGGATACCGGCGACCCCCGGCAAGATTTGCAGGGGCGTCTTGACGTAGCGATCGGCAATGTCGGTGAGGTCGATCGCCGACAGCTCTTCGCTCCGCACCTGGAGCCAAATGATCGGGCGAGCGTCGGCACTCGACTTGCGAACGACCGGTCGCGTGGCAGCGTCGGGGAGTCGCGAGATCACCGTTTGAACCGCGTTCGAGACATCGGTCGCCGCGAGATCCAGGTCGCGTCCAGTTTCGAACTCGATCGTCACGGTCGATCCGCCGAAACGACTCTGGGACTCGACGCTGCGCACGCCGTCGACACCGTTCAATCCCTGCTCGATCGGTTCGGTGACGCTGCTCTCGACCGTCTCGGCGCTGGCGCCGACGTAGGTCGTCGAAATCGACACCAACGGCGAATCGACGTCGGGGTACTCGCGCACGGGGATGCGCTGCCAGCCGGTGATACCGGCCAACACGATGAGCAGGCTGGCGACCGTCGCCAGCACCGGCCGCGACAAGGACAGCTCGGACAGGGTCATGGTTCGAGCTCGCGGCGGTGGAGGGCGGGACACCGACCGCCGGCAAAACAACGATGGCGTCGCCGAAACATGCGCTCGCAGCCGTGGTGCGACCCGCTAGAGATCGCAAGCCGGCTCGGCCGGCGCTCCCAACGCCAACTTCGGATTCTCAACGGGCTCGAACGGTCGCGGATCAGCCACCGCGCCCGGGCGGATCTTCTGCTGCCCCGCGACCACCACCGACTCGCCGGCCGAAATTCCCGTACGCACTTCCACGCTTTCCGGAAAGTTCTGGCCCAACGCGACGTCGCGCTCTTTGATCTCGCCGTCCTTGCCGACGACGTACAACAGCTTGCGTGTGCCGCGTCGCACGACGGCTTCGTGCGGCACGGTGATCGCCGACTCACGGCGGCCCACCTCCACCGACAGCCGCGCCGACATGCCGGCGCGCAGCAATCGCTCCGGGTTGGCAACCGTCGCCTGGACACGGATCGCTCGCGTCGACACCTCCACCGTCGGATCGATGATCGCGACTTCCGTTTCGAACCGAGCCGTGCAATCGCCGGCGATACCGAGAACCTTTTGCCCGCTTGCCAGCCGGGAAGCATCGCGTTCGGGCACCGTGAAGATCAGCCGCAGCGGATGGGTCTGGGTCAATCGCACCAAGGGATCGCCCGCGTCGACGAACGCGCCCAAGCTGACCTCTCGCAATCCGAGTTGCCCGGAAAACGGCGCGTCGACCTCGGTCAAGTTGACGCCGGTGCGCGACTCCGCCAGCGCACCGGCAGCCTGTTCGAGCTGGGAGGCAGCATCGTCGAGCTCCTGGCGCGAGATGAGCCCATCGCTCTGGAGCCGCTTCAAGCGATCGAAGGTGTCCTTGGCATTCCGGTATCGCGCCGCCGCAACGCTGAGCTGGGCCTCCGCCTGACGGCTGTCGATCCGCGCCAGAATCCTCCCCTGCTCGACTTCCTTTCCTTCCGGAATATCCAGGAAGGTCACGACACCGCTCACCTCGGACGCCACCATCGTGGTCTGGGGGCTCTCAAATGTCCCCACTGCCGACAACAAGAGCGGGATGTTGACGGGTTCGGCCACGATGGTCTGAACCACGACCTGAGATGGTCCGGCGTGCGGCGCGCCGTCGGCGGGCGACCCATCGCAGCCGGAGGCGACGAGCGCTGCCAGCGCCATCAGAACGCAGATCGATCGATTCTCTTTGGATGATGCTGGGCTGGGAAGCACGCGAATTACCTTGGAAGGGTTTGCTGCCTGGAGGCAGGCCAATGCACCATTCTAGCGTTCAGCCCTGCAAGGCGAAACCCATTGGAGAGAGAGGCTGAGGCAGAGGCGAGGCGAAGGCTGAGGGCGGTCGGCCCACATTGGGCATCTGGCGACAGCCGTCGCGCATCGCGCGACCACCACACTCAGCCTTCGCCTACGCCTTTGCCTCAGCCCGTTCAGAGCGCTAGGGAAACTTTCGATGCCCGACATGTTGGTCAAGCTCTACGATATCCCTGGCCTGCCGGTTGCGCAGGAGTGTTGTGATCGCGCCGGGGTTCGGGTTCAACGCGCCCGCGCGCCGGAAAGGACGCGTATCGCATCCTGGGCCGAGGAGCACTTCCCCTTCTGGTCGAACGAGATCGAGGCCTCCTTTGCGAACGCCCCGGTCAGCTGCCACGTCGCCGTGCGCGACGGCGAGATCGTGGGCTTCGCCTGCCACGATGCCTTCGCCCCGAACTTCTTCGGACCCACCGGCGTCA
>JANQHZ010000132.1 GCA_028282445.1 Candidatus Binatia bacterium
CAGCGGGCGTCGTCCTGCGAGTACACCGCGACGGTTTCGATGCCCATCTCGGCCGCCGTACGCATGATGCGAACCGCGATCTCGGAGCGATTGGCGATGAGAAGCTTCTTTATCGCCATGGCTCGAGCCGGGCGCGATCAAAAGTTTGGTGCATCGGCGAACCGTAACGAAGCGACGGCGCCGAAATCAATCGGCCACAGATCGACGGGGTGAAAGGACGGTCTCACCACAGAGACGCTGAGGTCACAGAGGTCCTTCTTCTCTGTGTTCTCGGCGTCTCTGTGGTGAGAAACTATTAGTTGAGGAAGAAGGTGATGTCGGTCGTTACTCGCCAGCCGAAGAGGTCTTCGCGGTCGGTGACCGGGTGCTCGTAGGCGGCGCCGAGGTCGGCGCCGAACGACTGGCCCATGACGTCGCCGATGCCTTCGAAGATCCGGTAGCGGAAACCGTAGGCCGCGGTGGCGACGGTGTGGTCGGCGGCGTTGGCCGACCCGAAGTTGAAGAAGTCGAAGCCTTCTTGCGAGAGCCCTTGGCGACGACCGCCGTCCATGGTGTGGACGACGTTGAGCTCGAAGAGCGGGAAGAAGGCGCCGAATGCGCCGAGATCGAAGCCGTAGTCGAGGTGCATCGACCAGTCGAAGAAGGTCGAGTCGTATCCGGAAATCGGCACTCGCCAGCCGACGTACGTCAGCGCGTGAATGTCTCCCGGACCGAGGTCTTCCATACCCCAGCCGATCGAGACGAAGGGGTTCAGCACGCCTTCGCCACGACTCTTGGACTCACCGAAAACTGGATGTTGCCCCTGGAAGACGGCGGTGTTTCCGGACGGCGCTTCGTAGCGCAATCCACCGGTTGCCAGGGCGCCGAGCTCGAGATCGCGAAAGAAGGTGTACTTCGCGCCGAAGCCGAGGTTTGCCCAACCGCCTTCATTCTCCAGGATTCGTTCCGGGCGCAGCCAGACGTAGCCGTCCTTGGTTGCGATCAGCGACAGCCGATCGGTGATGGCCACCCGGATCTGTACGGCGACGATATGGGCGTCGCCGCCGATGCCGGCCGGGTCGAGCTCCTTGCCGAACTCGTCCGAGATCGAGTGATAGACGTACAAGGTCCTCACTTCGGTGCGCGACCGCGGATCTTCGAACTGCGTCGGGTTCGAAACCGGGCTTACGAAGCCGGCGAAGAATTCATGCTCGTCGCCCTCCGCGCCCAGCGCGCTCGTAGCGGATACGACACCCAGCGCGAGCGAGACACCTAGAACCCTCGCGATCCATCGCCTGCTACCGGTCGACCCACTTGTGTGAACGGATTGCATCTTGCCCCCAGTTCTCCCCGGTGCGTCCCGGGGCGGTTCGTGCCGCAACGGTACGTCGCAGCCAGCCCAGCGCCTGCGAGCAGAGCAAGGGATGTGCCGGAGAATTAGGCAGCAACGGTTTTGAGGTTGATCGAGAGTTGAATTCTCTAATGTTGAAGCTCGTATCGATTCGACCGGCTGGTGTTTTCCCGATTCTGCGAATCCCCGAGACCGATAGAGTCGAGGATCGGCCTCGGTGATCGTCCGACGTTGCAAAGTGAACGGCAGGCTGGGAGAACGCAGCGTGGGGGGATACTCGATGCACCGATTTCGAAGTGATCGCTCGTGGCTGCTCGCGGCCGCGACGATGTGGTTGGTGGCCTGCGGCTCGGATGACGACGATAGTGGGGGCTCGGACCTGCGAATCAATCACATGCAGGTCGTCGGCAGCCACAACAGCTACCACATTCAGCCGGCGCCGGCTCTGTTCAGTCTTCTCTCGGATTTCCTGACCGAGCTGGCGGAGTCGTTCGAGTACACCCACGTTCCGCTCGGCGAACAGTTCGAGAGCCAGGGGGTCCGCCAGATTGAGCTCGACGTCTTTTACGACCCTGACGGCGGACTCTACGAGAGCCCGATCGGCTTGACCCTATCCGAGGGAGATCCCGACGCGGTCATCCCCGGTCTCGATCTTCCCGGCTTCAAGGTGTTTCACGTTCAGGAGATCGACTTCGAGACGACTTGCCAAACACTCATCGAGTGCCTGCTGGACGTCAAAGAGTGGTCGGACGCTCATCCCCATCACGTGCCGATCACGGTTCTGATCGAAGCCAAGGATTCTGAGATACCCGATCCGCTGGAGCTCGGCTTTTTGGTTCCGCCACCGATCGGCGGCTTCGAGCTCGGCCTTTTGGAGGACGAGATCCGTTCGGTGCTGCCGCCCGAACAGATGATCGTCCCGGACGACGTGCGCGGCGATCGTCCCAGCTTGCGCGAAGCGGTCCTAACCGACGGATGGCCGACCGTGGACGAGTCGCGTGGCAAGATCATGTTCGCGCTCGACAACGGCGGCGGGAAGCGAAACGAGTACCTCGAGGGACATGAGTCGTTGCGCGGCCGCTTGCTGTTCGTCCAACCGCGCCACGACGACTCGCCGGAGGCAGGATTCTTCAAAGTCAACAACGCGATCGGCGGCTTCGACCGCATCCAGGAGCTCGTTCGCCAGGGCTTCATCGTTCGCACCCGCGCCGATTCGCCGGAGGGCAACGAGGCTCGCAACAACGACACCATGCGACGCGACATCGCGATCGCGAGCGGCGCGCAATTCGTCAGCACCGACTACCCGGTGCCGAATCCGGACTTCAGCGATTACCAGGTGCAGATGCCC
>JANQHZ010000175.1 GCA_028282445.1 Candidatus Binatia bacterium
TCCCCGTTGGCGTCGGCATCGGCGCAGTCGCTTCCTTCGAATACCGCAGAGGCCAGAGCGTCCAGGTCGTCGCGGGTCACTACGCCGTCGCAGTTCGCATCGCCGGGCAGCGTTTGAGCGCCAACGTTTGCCGGGGATAGCACCAGCGACAACGCCATCACGGCGAAAACGCCCCCGCAACCACCGAATCTCATGAATGGACCACCCTGCCGCTACCTCGCAGGGCATCTGTATGAGCGATGCGATGTAGCAATGCAACGTAGGCCACGGACATACTTTGAAGGGGATGCCGCACCCCACCGCTTTGCTGCATGCCAATGCGTCCGGCCGGCGTCGCCGAATTTGACGCTTGATGAGGTTGGAAGCCGCGCTACACTATCCGGGGCAGGGATGGACGCCGTTCTCGAGATACTGGGCTGGATTCGCGACAATCCGCGGATCGCGGTCGGAGTCGCCGTGGGAATCATGGCGATGTGGGGCCTGGCTCAACGCAAGCCTCGCGTCTTCCGGGAAGCCGAACGAGATTTCGACCGCCTGCGCGACAATCGCGGCCCGTCCTACGACAAGACCCGACCACTCTAGCCCCCCGTGCCGCTCGATGCTGCGGCTCGGCGAGGCGCCGCGCGCAACCGGGTTACCGCGGGCCCTCGCCCGGCAAGGACGACCCAACGGCGAGATACTTGACAATTAGACTGAGGCCCGGTGTAGTTTCACCATGGGCACCACCGAGAGCGACATGCTGGCGCTGCGCGAGCTGCCGGGGGTCGGAGAGCGCACCTTGAACCGCTTGGTCGAGACGACCAGGGCACGAGGCGAGTCCCTGCGGCGCGTCCTGAGGTCGTCGCCGTTGGAGCTCGAGTCGACCTACGGATTGCCGGCGCAGGCAATCGACCGGCTCTGCCGCCAGCGCGCTCGGCACTTCGACCGCTGCCGACAAATCGAAACGGCCCTCGAAAACGCTGGGGGACGACTCCTCACTCGCGACCGGACCCGATACCCGCAGCGTCTGCAGGCATCGCTCTCCCACCCGCCGCCGTTGCTCTTCGCCCTCGGCAACGCCGCCATTCTCGACCGAACGTGCATCGCCATCCTCAACTCTCGCGAGATCGGCGAGCAAACCCTGCCGGCGCTCGTCGCGGTGGTCCGTGCCGCCCACGATCAGCAACTCTGCGTCGCGATCGGCGGGATGAAGTCGACGCACCGGCTCGCCGCGATCGCCGCACGAGCGAGCGGCGTCGATCGCATCGTCGTGTTGGATCGCGGTCTACTCAGCGCGTTCGGCGGAGACTTTCGGACCGACCCTTTTGGCTGCGGCCCACGCCGGCAGGCGCTCGACCGCACCAGAACCCTGGTGCTCTCTTGTTTCCGTCCCGAGGACCATGCAGCACCCGTCAACGGTCGCCGGCGCGACGAGATCATCGCCGCCGTCGCCGACATCGTGTTCGCAGGTGCGGCACGGCCCGGCGGTGAGGTCGAACGCTTGTGCAGAGCGGCGCTCGCGCGCGGTGCCCCAGTAGTCCTTTGGCGCGTTTCGGCCAACCGCGCTCTGATTCGAGCGGGCGCCCATGCCGTAGACGGCACTTCGCTGAGCGGCACGATCAGACGGCTTCGGGCGAGCCTTGCAACAACGGCTCGACCGTAAGATCGGTCGCCGCCAGGTCACGCAGACCGCTCGGGCCCAGCTCGAAGACCGAAATCTCCCGCGGCGTCAACAATCGGATCCGCTGGCCGGTCACTCCCAGCCCGCAGTTGACGTAAAGTCTGGAATCGCCGACTTCGAACAGTCCGCGATCGAAGCGGGTCACGAATTCGGCGAGGTTCCTGCGACGCCCGCCGAACCACGGCATCGCAAGTTGACCGCCGTGAGTATGACCGGACAGCGTCAGGTCGATGCCGAGTCGCGCGGCGTGGCGGAAGACGTCGGGTCGGTGCACCAGCAGCATACGAGCTACATGCGGAGGCGCTGCGGCGACCAGGCGTTCCAGCACCGGGTCGCTGGGCATGCCGCGTGCCCAATCGAGACCACGATCGTCCAATCCGATGACGTGCAATCTCTCACCGCCCATGTCGACAGTGACGGCCCGGTCGCGCAGGACGGTGATGCCGTTTCTTTCGAGCGACGCTTCGACCCGATCCGCTCCCGCGTAGTGGTCGTGATTGCCGAGTATGGCGATGACCCCGAAGCGCGCCCGCAATCGTCCGAGCACTGGGAAGTAGCGATCGAGATCGGCCTTGGGACCGTCCGCGATATCCCCGGTGAGACAGATGAGATCGGCCTCTTCTCGGTTGACGCGATCGACGAATCCCTCGAGCTGCCGGTAGGAGAGGTTCTGGCCAACGTGGATGTCGCTCAGCTGGAGGACGCGAAACTCGCCGGTCCAATGCGACATCGGAATATTCACGCGGCTGACGCCGAGCTGGCGCTGACCGCTGGTATAGCCGAAGAGCAGGGTCGCCGTCAGCGCCGCCATTCCGCCGAGCCCCCAAAGCCGGGAGGCGTCGGCCACGAGCTCGCCGGCGGCCGGCGCGGCCAATCCGGCAAGGAATCCGGCAAGCGCGAAAACGGTCGAGCTCGCCAGTAGGAACACACTGCACAGCAGCAGGACGAACGCCATCGCGGAGTAACGCCGCAGCCACGCGCCCGTCGCCAAGCGGGGCCCCTGCACCATCGAGCGGTTGAGCCAGTACATCGCGGTCGCGCCGGCCACGTGGCCGAGAGCCGGCACGCCGACATCGGCCACGGCGTACAGAATCCACGCTGGGACCGCCCACATCGCGATACTGCTGGAAATCAGCAGCAGGTGGAAAAAGTTCTTGAAGAAGAGCGCGCGCAACGCCGCGAGAGTGGAACTTGAAACGATCATTCGCTTTCGACGCTAGCCGGGCATTGGCCGCTCGACAAGCGGCCAAACGATCTCGCATTTGCCAACTCTTGATGTGCGCACCTCGATTGTGGCCCCTTGGTGCGATGCAGGACACCACGCCTCCTTCGATGATCAACCTCGCCGCAGAACTGGAGCGCTGGGCGCATCGATCGGCCGCCGATCTCGCACTTGCGTGGCAAACCGGAAGCTGGTCCTACAGCGAGCTGGCGAGCCAGAGCCGCCGAGCAGCAGGTGCGCTCCACGACCTCGGAGTCGTTCGCGGAACGCACGTCGGGCTCCTGCAATCGAACCGCCCCGAATGGCTCGCTTGCGCCTTCGGCGTATGGCGGCTCGGAGCGATTCTGGTGCCGATCAACACTCTCTATCGACCGAACGAGTTGGAACACGCGCTGGGCCACGCGGATGTCGAAGTCGTGGTCGCGGCCGGCCGGTTCCTGCGACACGACTACCTGGAGCAACTCCGGAGCCTGTGCCCTCGCCTGTTTGGCGACGCCCGCGGCGAAGATCGGTTGCCTCGTCTGCGCGCTGCCGCCTTCGTCGATACCAGCGGTCTCCCACCCGCCATGGACTGGAGCTCGGTGCTGGCGCAGGCCGAGGACTACTCCGCCATCGCCGAGCCGGCGCCGAACGGCGACGCGGCGATCTTCTTCACTTCCGGAAGCACCGCCGACCCGAAAGGCGTCGTGCACACACACGCCGGGATGCATCGAGCCGCGCGCAATGTCGGCGAGCGCCTGGGACTGGACTCGGCAGATCGCACGTACGGCTACCTGCCTCTCTTCTTCAACGGTGGTCTGGTCGGGGTGGCGCTGGCCACGCTTGACGCGGGCGGCGGCGTTCTCCTGCAGGACGTCTTCGACCCCAGCGCCGCGATCGATCTCATGCAACGGCATCGCTGCTCGGTTTTCTTCGGCTGGCCACACCAGGCCGAGGCGATCGCGCGCGACCCCGCCTTCGACCGCGAACGTCTCGGCCTCCGCAAGGGCCCAGGAGCCAACGCGGCCTGGGCGTCGGCGCTGCTCTGCGACGATCATCGCTGCGTCGGCACCTGGGGTATGAGCGAAACCGGGCCGATGGCGGCCTGCTCCAAACACAGCGACCCCCTGGACGTGCGCCGAGCCTCCCATGGCCGCGCCATGCCGGGACTCGAAATACGCATCGTCGACGAAGGCAACCAGCCGTTGCCGCCCGATACGGAAGGTGAGATCGCGGTCCGCGGCGACAGTTTGATGCGCACCTACCACGGCGCCGACGCGAGCGATTGCTTCGATCAGGCCGGTTTCTTTCACACCGGCGATGGCGGCCGCCTCGACGCCGAAGGGCGGCTGACCTTTGTCGGCAGACTCCGCGACGTCATCAAGACCGCCGGAGTCAATGTCGCCGCGGCCGAGGTAGAGCGAGTCCTGGCGGAGCACGCCCGGGTCGCCAGCGCCTACGTCGTACCCGTGCCCCACCCCACTCGCGGCGAAAACGTCGCGGCCTTTGTCGTCGGCGACGGCGATGCTGTCGACCTCGACGAGATCGCCGAGCACTGCCGCGAGCGGCTGGCTTCCTACAAGGTGCCTCGCCACCTGTTCGCGGTCACCGCACCGGACATCCCGACTCTCGGCAGCGGCAAAGTCGATCGCAAAGAGCTCCGGCGCCGTGCTTCGCAACTGGCCGGACTCCCCACCTGACTCCAAGGCCGTGCCGAGCGTCCGACCGCGCAGAGTCCTACAATCGGTGGATCAAGTCGGACGCCAAGAAGTCGTCGATGATCGCGAGCGACAGCCCCCAGACGATTTCACCGTCGATCCGAACCGAGGGCACAACAAAGGCGCTGCCCCGATAGCGCCAGCGGAAATCCTGACGTTTGGCGGGATCGCGAAACTCCGCCAACGGCGCATCGACCACCCGCGCGACCTCGTGCGGCTCGGGCACGAAAGAGTACGGCTCGGGAATCTGCGCCACGAAGGGCGACACCACGTACTCCGAGCTCAGAGTCCGGCGCTCCGGCAACGCACCGACGATCTCGACGTGGGCCGGCTCGAGGCCCACCTCTTCCGCGCTCTCTCGCAACGCCGTATCGAGCAGGCTGGAGTCCTGCGCATCGTCGTGGCGGCCGCCGGGAAACGCCATCTGCCCGGAGTGCGGACCTCCGTCGGTGCGCCGAATCATCGTCATCACCGGCCCGACTCCGGCAACGTCTCGGATCGGGATCAGCACGGCAGCGCGGATATTCATCAGGCGAGAAACCTCTCGATTTCACGTTCGGGTTCGCTCGCTCGCAAGAGCACGTCGCCGACGAACGCGCCATCGACGGAGCCGCGCAACCGTGAAGCCTCCGCGAGGTCGCGCGGCTCCGACAAGGAGACGACGACGATATGTCGGGGCACCAGCGCAGCAAGTGCGCGGGTTCGCTCCACGTCGATGAAGCCGTCGGGCTCAGTACACCTCAAGCCGACACAATGCGGCGCACGCACCGGCGCACGCTCGAGCTCCGCGCGGTCGGCAATGTCGAGTACCGGCGTCATGTGCAGCGACACCGCAACGTCGCACAGGCTCTCGACCAATTCGTCGACCAACTCGGTAACGGGAATGCGTACCGCATCCGCTCCGCGCAAGCGCGAATCGTAGAGCTGGACCTCGTCGACACACAAGTCGTCGCGCATGAGCGGCGCCGTCGAGACGGCCCGCACCGAATCCAGGTCTTGCGGCGACATCCCGTGGACTGCCGCCGTCGACACCGCGAGTGCAGCCAACTCGGTGTCGTCGAGCAACTCCGCCAGTGAAACCAGGTCGGCGTCGCGCCATTCGCCGCCAGTGGAGGGGTCAACCCGCTTGAGACGCGCCACCAAAGCCACGTCCGTTCGCTGAGACGCGAGAAACTGCGTGAAGTCCCGACCGCTCGGGACGATCGCATTGGTCGCGATTCCCTGCAGCTTCTCGGCCTCCTCGAGTTTCTCTCGTATCCAAAGATCGCGGGTCATTGCGGGCACCGTCTTGCCGTGTCGATCCTGCGCTCTTATGTTGCCGCCTTCATGCCGATGGATCGAATTGTCGTCCGCTATCACGAAGTGGCGCTCAAAAAAACGAACCGGGTCGAATTCGTCGCCCTCCTGACCCGCAACATCGTGCGCATGCTGGAAGGAACCGGCGTCGTCGACAATCATCGCGCGCCGGGCCGCATCATCTTCGAGCTGCCGTCGACCGACCGATGGCCCGAGGTCCGATCTCGCCTCCGGCGCGTCTTCGGAGTCGCCAACTTTCTTCTCTGCGAGGCTGTGAGCGGCGATATTCCCGAGCTCGCCGAAACGGTTGCCGGCGCCGCAGAGCGAGAACATTTCCATAGCTTCGCGATCCGCACGCGCCGAAGCGACAAGACCTTTCACCTCGCCTCACCCGAAGTATCGGCGCGCATCGGTGAAGCCGTGCAGCGACGCACCGGGAAACGGGTCGACCTCGAGCGTCCAGACCTCGAGATTCACATCGAGATCCTACCGAGGGAGACCCTGTACTCGCTCGAGAAGGTCTCGGGCGCGGGCGGGCTACCGACCGACGCGAGCGGGAACGTGCTCGCACTGTTGTCCGGAGGGATCGATTCACCGGTGGCGGCGCACCGGCTCATGCAGCGCGGCTGCCGAGTCGAGATGGTCCATTTCCACGCGGTGCCATACCAAAGCCGGGCCGGGCTCGAAAAAGCCGTCGATCTCGCCGAGATTCTCGGCGCGTGGCAGCACGACTCGCGGCTCCATGCCATCGCCTTCGGAGACGTCCAGAAGGAGATCGTCGCGCAGGCGCCGCGCCGCGCCCGTATCGTGCTCTACCGCAGAATGATGATGCGGATCGCCGAACGACTGGCCGCGTCGATCGGCGCGCAGGCACTCGTAACCGGCGACAGCCTCGGACAAGTAGCTTCACAAACCCTCACCAACCTCGCGACCGTGCAAGAGTGCTGCACGCTTCCCGTGCTCCGCCCCTTGATCGGAATGGACAAGGACGAAATCACCGCCTACTCCCGCAAGATCGGCGCTTACGAGACGTCGATCAGGCCGGAGGAGGACTGCTGTCAGCTGTACATCCCAAAGCACCCCTCGACGCGGCTGCAAATCGGTCCCGCGCGCGGAGCCGAAGAGCCTCTCGACATCGAGGGACTGGTATCTCGCGCGCTCGAAACATTAGAAACCTTCGCCGCCTGAGCGGCGAGGCCGCCGTTCACTCGTCGTCTCGACGATAGCGCGCGCCCGATCGATCGAACATGACGTCCATGTCTCGCTTCGCTTCGGACAGGTCGCCACGCAGCAGAGCGCCCTCGAAGCGCTGCGCCAGCATGGTCATCAATTGCCCCTCGTCGGAGCCGAGGCGATCGCCGACCGCTGCCAGCTCCTTCATCGCGCGCCCTACCGAGGCCACCATCGCCGCTGAATCGCCGCGGTCCCGCGCCGCCATCGCCTCGATCAGCCGCTCCCGTATCAGGGGCACCAGCCGCTTGCCGTCGTCGCCGAGCACCAGCTCCAGCTCCGCCAAACCTGCCACCAACTGTTCGAGTGCGATCGGAACGACCGGTTGATGATCCTGCGTCATGTTCGCTAGCGTAACCGGATCGTCGACACCCGTCCACGGTCGCATCGCCCGATCGCGGCATCGCCAAAGGAGCTTTCATGCTGTTCGTCATCTACGGCCACGACGCCCGCGACAGTGCGGACCGTCGCCCGGTCCATCGCCCCGCCCACCTCTCTCACCTCGAAGAGATCGAGCGCGCCGGTAAGCTCGTACTCGCCGGTCCGCTGACCGACGGCGCGGGATCTCTCATCGTGGTCGACGCGGAATCCGTCGGCGAAGTGTGGGAAACGGTTGGACGGGACCCATACGTGCAAAACGGGATCTTCGAACGCGTCGAAGTCCACCCCTTCATGCAGGTCTTCCCGAAGAACTAGTGGACGCGTCGCCGCTCGCCCGCAAGGTGTACGCAGTCGTACGCCGGGTCCCTAGCGGCCGCGTTGCCACCTACGGACAGATCGCGACGCTGGTCGGCCACCCGGGAGCGGCACGCGCCGTTGGCACCGCACTCGCCAAGCTACCGCCCCGCCTGCAGACCCTGGTCCCGTGGCACCGGATCGTGACCGCATCCGGAATCAGTCGGCGCCGAGACCCGGACGGTGTCTGGCGTCAACGGGAGCTCCTGCGCGAAGAGGGCGTCGCCGTCGCCGCCTCCGGCGCGATCGACTTGGATCGGTTCGGCTGGGACTGCCGGCCGCGGCGACGGCGCGTTCGCCGAGCCGGCGCAGGCGCCCAATAGCAACCGGCGTCCGCCTCAGACCTCGAGCGCCTCGAGCCGTGCAATCCCCTGGCGGACCGAGAACACGAACACCGCCACCGTCAGGGCCGCGACTCCGGTGAGCGAAAGACAGACCCCTACCCATCCGAAGATTCCAAGCGGCGCGTCGGAGAACTGGCTCGAGAACACGACGTAGACCGGCCACGCCTCGAGAGTGACGACCGCGGCAATGAACGACATGCACTGCACCATGTACACCAGCGCGCCCGAGCCCGACGCTACTTTGGCGGCGTTCTCCGCTTCGAAGTTGGGATAGGCGACCCCGACCGCCAGCGCCAGCGAAACGATCGGGAAGGCCATCGCCAACAGGGTCAGCGATGACAACCAGTACATGAACGGCACTACCTGCAAGTAGTAGTTCGTCGCCAAAATGAGAATCTCGCCCAACACCAAGAGGGGAAGAAATCCACACCAAAACTTCGCCCACCACAGCTGCGATGCGGAAACCGGCGCCGTTTTGATCGCCCAGAAGGCCCGTCCCTCCAGACTGATGGACGGGTATACGAAGCGAACCGCCACCGAGGCGGTGACGAAGGCAGCCAGGGCCAGGTTCACGAATGCGATGACGTTCTTGAAGTAGAACGTCACCAGCGGGCTGCCGCTGATCGGCAACACGCTGAAGTTGTAGACGTAGACGACGATCAACGCCCCCAGCAGAATGAGCTGCGACCACTGGCTCGTGTCGCGGAAAAAGGTCTTGATCTCCTTCTCGACCAAGACTCGCGTCGCCGATTGAAAGGGTGCCGTCAGCACGAACAACACTCGCTCCCAAACCGGGCGCATGGCCTTGCGGGTCTGGCGCCCCTCCTGGGCCTTGGTCCACCCGCTGGCGAAGGTCCGCGATACGACCACCTCACAGGCCATGACCGCGACGGCGGCGGTCGAAACCAAGACGGCGAAATAGAAGTACGGAGTTCCATCCCGGAGCCCCAACATCGGAAACAGGATCTCGGTCGCCCAAGTGCTCGGCAGGAACGTCCACTCGGGAGTCTGCATGGCGTTCAAGAACGCCGTGAAGTCGGCGAATCCCTGCGGATTGACCAGCCGCTCGGGTCGCACCATACGGAACAGCATGTAGAGCAAGGCGATCGAGAAAACCGCGAGCAGAAAAAGGATGTCCTTGGTGCGGCGCGCCGGGAATACGTTGACCAGGACCGTCGTCAACGTCACTCCGATCGCCGCCGGGATCAGCAAGAACGGTGGCAGAGTCACCGCCGTCATCAAGTAGAATCCGGGGCCGGTGTCGTGCACGATACCGTAGGCAAGAAACGCGGGAGCGGAGAAGAGCAGCATCATCCAGGACGACTCGACCACCGTCTCGATGAAGCGTGCGTAGAACAGATTCCGCACCGGCACCGGCGCGGCTACGACCCGCTCGAGCTCGCTCGCCAAGAAGAAGGTCGAAAGCGCCGTGACTACGTTGGAAAACAACAGAATCGAGAAAAACGTCACGAACACCATCCCGAGCAGCTTGTAGGTCAGGATCGGTCCGAAGTCGGGCACCGAGAGAAAGTAGCTGAGAGCGCGGTAGAAAAACGCGAAGACGGCACCGCCAAAGGCGACGCCCAGGAGCGCGAACCCTCCGAGCCTCAGGCGCGCGGCCCGCGAGTAGCGCCGATATCGATTGCGCGAAGCCAACACCCGCGGCGACAGCAGAAGCCTCTGCCACCGCCAGAAGCCGGGTCCGGAATCGCCGGCCGACCGATCCGACCACGGCGGGGTCGCCACCTGGGTCAGCTCGTCGCCCACTGCGGGGGCCGTCATGCCGGCAACGCCTCCTCGACGACGTCGTCCTCGGCCCCGGTCAACCTGAGGAAAACCGCCTCCAGACTTGAATCATGGGCGTGGTCGGCCATCTCGCGCAGCTCCGCTACGGTTCCGAGAGCGATCAATCGCCCCTTCATAATGATTCCGACTCGGTCGCACAGCTCTTCGGCGACTTCGAGACTGTGAGTGGACATGAACACGGTCGCGCCGCGCGCCGCCGTATCCTTGAAAATCTTCTTCAACAAGCGCGCACCGCGAGGGTCCATCCCAACCGTCGGCTCGTCCACGATCAGGAGACGCGGCTGATGAATGAGCGCACTCGCCATCACCAGCCGCTGCTTCATGCCGTGCGAGTAACCTTCGATCAACTCGTCGCCCCAATTGCCGAGATCGAAGGCCTCGAGGAAACGGTCGCGCCGCTCGTTGCGCACCCCCTCGGGCAGCGAGTACAGCTGCGCAGCGAAATCCAGATACTCGCTGCCGGTGAGCTTGTCGTAGACATGCGGGCGATCCGGAACGAATCCGCACAGTCCCTTGGCCGCAAGCGGCTCGGCCGCGAGATCGTGGCCGCCGAGAACGACACGCCCCGATGTCGGCTGCAGTAGCCCCATCATCATGCGGATCGTCGTCGTCTTACCGGCTCCGTTCGGCCCCAGAAACCCGAAAATCTCGCCGTCCGGAACCTGCAGATTCAACCCGTCGACGGCGAGGGTGTTTACGTAGCGCTTGGTGAGGTCGACCAACTCGATCATGAGATCTCCGAAATTCCTGCGAAACGGTAGCAGGCTTTTCCCACCACCTCACTCGCAAACATGTCGGCCGCGGCCGCCAGGCCGACTTCCAGCACCGGCAACTCCCGAAGCCTCCGGACCGGTGAGACGCCGGAGACGCCGCCTCCATTCGCCAAAAAAAATGCCCCGGGAGAAAATCTCCCGGGGCATTTCAAGTGATGAGTCGTTCAGACGTTACGGAAGAATCATCCGATCGCCCTGACTTCGGCTACCCTGGAACTGTACGTTGGCAGCAGTCGTCTTGTAGGGCAGGCCGCTGGCGACACAGACGTCACCTTCCTCACAATCGGAATCGGCCGAACAAGTCGCCTCGGCGGAGTCGTCGTCGCCCTTCTGAGCTCCCGCGGCGCCGACGCAAGT
>JANQHZ010000202.1 GCA_028282445.1 Candidatus Binatia bacterium
GCGCCGGAGAATCGCGAGCGATCGGACATGAGCACTCTAGTGGTGATGCGACACGGCGAAACCGAGTGGGGCCGTGAGAACCGCTTCGCGGGTTGGAGCGACGTCGACCTCAGCGCCACTGGTGTGAAGGAAGTGCGGCGCGCCGGCGATACGCTGGCGTCGCAAGGCTTCCATTTCGACCGCGCCTACACGTCCCTATTGACCCGAGCAGGGCGCAGCCTCGAGATCGTCCTGCAACGAATGGGCGCAGCCGACCTGCCCACCACCAAGACGTGGCGCCTCAACGAACGGCACTACGGCGCCCTCCAGGGCCGCCTTCGGTCGGAGGTCGTCGATGAGTTCGGCGCCGACACCGTGTTCGGCTGGCGCCGCGACTACTGCGCCCGGCCTCCCGCTCTGGCGGACGACGATCCGCGCCTGCCGGCTCTCGACCCGCTCTATTGCGAGATCGAAGCCGATTGTCTGCCGCGCAGCGAAAGCCACCGCGATACCGTCCGTCGAGTAGTCCCGCTCTGGGAGAACGATCTGGCTCCGAAGCTCCAGTCCGGCGCACGACTGTTGGTCGTGTCCCACACCTCGAGCATCCGAGGCCTGGTCAAGATCATCGAGGGTATCTCCGACGAAGACATCGAGGGATTCAAGATCGCGACCGCGGTGCCGCTGGTATACGAGCTCGATTCGGCGCTGGCACCGATCTCCAAACATCACCTGACGAGCGGGCTGGCCGGACGCGCACGGTTACTGGTCAGCAAGATCCGCCCGCGCCGAAACAGCCGTTGGCTGGGATAGGCCTCCGCTCTCGAGGACGCGGGTGTCTCGCGCCTCTCGACCGGTCCGATGTCGTCACGAGGTCGATGCCTGCGGTGTTTCCGCCGGCGGCGACCCGTGCCAGCGGCGGCGGAGCCGCTGGTAGACCGGTTCGAGATCGAAAAACGACAGAAACACGATCGGCATCAGTA
The DNA here is from genome assembly GCA_028282445.1 of Candidatus Binatia bacterium. Lineage (GTDB taxonomy): Bacteria > Desulfobacterota > Binatia > HRBIN30 > CADEER01 > CADEER01. The sequence goes on from JANQHZ010000202.1 coordinate 960, forward strand.
CGAAGCCGACGTAGAGCAGAACCCCATTGACGAGGTGGAAGAACGCCACGCCGGCGAGGAACAAGAGCCGCCAGCGCGGGCTGCCGATCAACAGGATGAAGGGAAAACCCGCCTCGAGAATGAAGGTAATCTGGGACAGCAAGAAGCAGAGCGCCGGAGATTGCGCCATGTCGTAGGCGAGCTGGTTGGCCACCGGGTTTCCCGCTTCGTCGACTCCCCACAGGAGGGAGCGGCGCAACAAGACGTCTTGCACCCGCTCGCCGTTGAACCAGGCCCACCCGGTGACACGCAGCTTGGCAATGATGCTCCAGAAGTAGAACGACGCGCAGTAGAGCTGCATCGCCTTGATCGGCCAGCTCGCTTCCCACTCCAACGGTCGCGGCGCTCCCGGCCGACGTCGGCTATCGAGCGAATACGCCCAGCCGCACTTCGAGGGCAGGAGCAGGAAAAGCGCGTTGATCGGCACCAGGTAACGATGGTGCACGTCGGCGGAAAAGCTGTCGCGTACTCCCTTCAAATAGAAGATCGAAACGATCACCACCGCGATCGAGGTGCGCGTCCGCAGGCCGAGCGCCATCGTCAGGGTGGCGACCATGAGGACACAACACACCAGCATCGTCAGGAGTGGCTGATTGAAGTCGATTCCGAGCAGCTCGAAGTGCCACATCGGGTCGATGAAATAGAAACTGGTACCGTCCGAATCGAGACGAACCAGGCTTTCGAACTGCACGATGTGAAACGGCAACAATCCTACGCCGAAACAGATCCGCAACAGCCCCAGACTCTCGGCCGAAAAGCCGGTGTAGAAGAAGCGATCCCAAACCTCGCTGAAGCGCCTTGCCGCCCCGCTCATCGCCAGCGCTCCAGCCAAGCTTCGTCCCAACGCAGGTCGGTTTCCTCGGTGACTTCCCGCACCAACCGAAGCTCCTGCAGATTATAGTAGACGCGGATGAAATCGGCTTGGATACGGACGATGAACTCCGCATCACCGGGGTCGTGTCCGAGCGACTTGTTGAGGCTCCAGAACATCCGCCAGTCCCACTCGATGGCGAAAGCGGGTTCGCCTTCCTCCAATCCCCAGACCCAGCGATAGAACGGGTCGAGCGCCGAGTTGCCGTTGGTGTACTTATTGGAATTGTCCTTGAACGCACGCTGCGTATAGAGCCGGTACATGTTCCACTTGGGAACGTTGAGGCGTTCCGCCCCAATCCAGTCGACCGAGCCATCCCGGCGGGTGACCCGAAAACCGCGCATGAACTTCTCCTCGTCGGCAACCCGAACCTTCATCTCGGGACTGCGCGTGTAGGAGCTGTACATCGGCGCCCAGGTCAGCGGGAACCGGTCGTTGCGAAACAACACCGCTGCCCAGTGGATCAGGAAAAACGCGGCGAGAAACCAAGTAATCTGCCTCTTCGTCATCGTCCCTTCCCAGCTCACGCGTGCGATTGGGTCCCGGCGATCCGCATATCGCAACCACCGGAGATTGGGAAACGAAGCGAAAAGCGCGATGGAGACTCCCCCGCTCACGCCCCCCAGAACACCACGGGGCGGACGGGGCCCGCAGCCGCACAGGCTCAACGGCAAACACCGCGAATCCAATTCCGCCGACGGTGCGAAATCAAGATCGATTTGCTCGGGGTCGAGAAAGCCCTATTCTTCAGTGGAGTCGTCGAGATGGACAGTGCGGAACGTCAGAGCATCATCGCAACCCCAGTAGTCATCGCGGTCGGCGGCCTGATCGCCTGGGCCGGCAGTCAGGGATCGCTTTCGATCGGAGGTTTCCCGACATTTGCCGTGTGTGGATTGCTCGCGTTCGGGATCAACTGGATGGTATTCGTGCCGTCCTATCTGGCCGGCACCGAGAAATACTACGATCTCACCGGTAGCCTCACATACCTCAGCGTCACGGCGGTAGCTCTGGCCGCCGCGGGCCCGGCGGACACGCGGGCGTGGCTGCTAGGGTCGATGGTGGCCATCTGGGCCACACGGCTCGGCACCTTTCTATTCGCTCGCATCTCGCGAGACGGTTCCGACCGGCGCTTCGACGCCATCAAGGTAAGCTTCTGGCGGTTTCTGATGGCTTGGACTCTACAGGGGCTGTGGATTCTCCTGACCGCCGGGTGCGCTCTCGCCGCGATCACGTCGGCAACGACGCGACCCCTCGGCTTCTTAGCGCTCGTCGGCAGCGCGGTGTGGCTCGCCGGCTTCGCAACGGAGGTAATCGCCGACCGCCAGAAGAGCCGTTTCCGCGCCGACGAGAACAATCGAGGCCGCTTCATCCGGAGCGGGCTGTGGGCGTGGTCGCGCCACCCCAACTACTTCGGAGAGATCCTTTTGTGGGTGGGCGTCGCCATCGTCGCTCTCCCCGTGCTGAGCGGTTGGCAGTACCTCACACTGATCTCGCCGCTGTTCGTGTACGTGCTGCTCACCCGCATCAGCGGCGTCCCCATCCTCGAGCGCAACGCAGACAAGAAATGGGGCGAAGACCCGGACTACGTCGCATATCGCGACACCACCCCGATCCTGTTCCCACGCCCGCCGCGCTAACCTCGCGGGCAGCCGGCACATCGCTCAATCGCGCTCGCCCACTCGCAGCACACCCTCTTGCGCAACGCTGGCGACACGGGTTCCCGAATGATGATAGATCGCACCGATCGACAAGCCGTGACCCGAAGCCGCCACTGGACTCGCCATCGTGTAGAGGTTCCACTCGTCCATCCTGACGGGCGCGTGAATCCAGACCGAATGATCAAGACTGGCCGCCGAGGAGAATCCGCGGTCGGCGTGGGGACGCCACGCCGTATCCAGCAAGAGACGATCGCTGGCGTAGACCAGCAACGCACGATGCAGCTCCGGATCGATTGGAAGAGCTCCGTTGCAACGCATCCAGATACGCTGCCGAGGCGGCAACGGATCCGAGGCCGTCATCGGATCGCACATCCGAATGTCGATCGGCAGCCGCCGCCAGTGGTCGCGACCGCGTAGCTCGTCTCGATTGCGACACGTCTCCGGCGCCGGCGCTTCCGGCATCGGCGCCTGGTGACTCGGCCCCGAGCCTGCCGCCGTAAAGCTGGTGTGGCACTGAAAAATCAACTCGTCGTCCTGTATGCCGTTGACCAGTCGCGCGTGGTAGTTGCGCCCCTGCTTGATCCGCTCCACCGCGAAACGAATATCCGCGCCCGCTCTCCCCGGCCGCAAGAAGAGCGCGTGCAGAGAATGTAGGGCGTGCGCGTCGACCGTCCGAGAAGCGGCCATCACGGCCTGCGCCGCCACCAACCCGCCAAAGAGCCGGTCGCCGACCGTCGCGCTGCCGAGGCCGCCGCCACCGACGAAGACGTCCCCTGAGAGCCGCGTCAGCGCCAGGCGGTCGATGAGTTTGGTCAGTAGCATATCGAGCGTTCCGGAGACCGTAGACCGCCTCCAGTCGCCGAGTGTAGCAGTTCGACGCGTACGTTCACCTCGAGGCGAAACTGACTTCTCGCCCCCATTCATACACTCGGCGGGAAGTCGCCGCACCAGGCGGCCAAACGCACGAGCTACCCGTGATAGAAGTCCTCACGAACGATCTTGCCATCGCGCCATGATTGTACCGCCACTTGCTTCTGGGTAACCCTCGACTGCCCCTTCGGCGTCAAGTCGAACGACCATTCGACCGCGGCGAGGTCTCCGTCGATCAGGACACGGCCAACCTCGGCGCCGTGGAACTGAACGCCCTCGACGAACGCACGCTCGTAGTCGCGGTTGGCGTCCTTGCCGACACGCTCGTCACCGCCGTTCTCGGTCATGACGACATCCTCGCCGTAGTAACGCTCAAAGGTCTCGAGAATCTCGCCACGGAGAATACCGTCGATGACGGCTCGGACATTCCCTTCGTTGCTCATGTTCGTACTCCTTCCGGATTCGGACGTGGAAACTCGTCTGTAGTGTTCGCGTCTCCCGATCCTATCTGCAGGACGGCTTCCAACAACACCGCCGCGACCGCCGAGGCTCCGCCTCTATGCGCCTACCCGCGCCTTGGTGTAGGTTTCCCAATCGGCGTAAGCCGACCGACGATTGGAGAAGACATGGGATTCTACGAGGACCGGATT
>JANQHZ010000224.1 GCA_028282445.1 Candidatus Binatia bacterium
GTTTTCGGCGCCTAAACTGGCCGGCTAAGCGACCAGCTTTCCTGTGCGCTCGATGTGATGGGTTGTAATGCTCCGATGGGATGAGACGACTTCGCTTACAGCCGGGCTAAGGCTTAGATTAGGCGAGGCTGGGTATGGGGTCCTCCGAAGCTCGCAGAGCGTAGGCGGAAGCGTCCCCGACGGGATTTGAACCCGTGTCGCCGGCGTGAAAGGCCGGTGTCCTTGGCCAGACTAGACGACGGGGACGTATGGTCGCGACCTTGCTTTCGGCCGCTCGCCTTGACCGCGCATTTGGTATGGGAATCGGCGGGTCGAATCAAGTGGGCCCTTTACGCGGGCTGCGTTGAGCCGAGCACATTCGCTCCGTTCTAGTGTCCCGAGTCGGAACACGAGAACGAGAGCCTCTCGCACGAGTGTTGTCCCCGCGGCGCTGTCGCTTGGACGATCCGCATCGGCCCGGTGATTCCCGGTACTGCGGGCATTGGGATCGAAGTTGGTTGCGAAGTTGGTGGCGGGTCGAGACGGGCCTTTGAAGTTGGGTTTCGCCCCCCTTGTCGAACCCAGAGTGGCCTGTGTCGGTGTCGAAAGGACTCTAGGGGCAGGGCGTAAATATCTACTATTATTGAATAAACCGTAACCCTCGTCGCCTGCCGATGGCTCCTCTCCGGGTGAAAAATTTGCGCGTCCGGCGCTTCACTTTGCTGTTGATTGGGCTATGGTTTTGCGGTTGAGCCCGCCGGCGTGGGGGCAGGGACGCTATCGATGTATGTCGTGATTGTGGGTGGAGGATTGGTCGGGGCGACGCTGGCGGCGAAGCTCGCTGCCGATGGATCGGACGTGACCCTGATCGAGAGCGACGCCGGTCAAGCGCGTGAGCTCACCGAGTCGCTCGACGTGCAAGTGATCGAGGGCAACGGCTCGACCGCGCCGACCTTGCGCCGCGCCGGGATCGAGAAGGCGGATCTGCTGGTCGCGACGGCCGACTCGGACGAGTCGAATATGGTCGCCGGATTGTTGGCGACGGCCGCGTTCAACGTCCCGCGTGTCGTGGTGCGCCTGCGTGACGAGTCGCATGCCGAGGGCTTTTCGGTGATGGACCGGCTGCACGACGGCGAGCATGTTCGAGTCAACCCGGAGGCCGCCGCGGTCGAGCGCATCGCGACGCTGCTGGAGGTCCCGGGTGCCACCGACGTGGTCTCGCTGCTCGATGGGCGCCTGCTGGTTGCCGGCTTTCGCATCTCGGAGAGCTCGGACTTCAATGGCTTGAACCTGGCGCACATGAAGCTGCTCTTTCCCGGGACGCCGACTCTGGTGGTGGCGATCCAACGCAACTCCGAGTGGATCGTTCCGCACGGCGACCAGGAGATCGGCGCCGGCGACCTGGTCTACTTCGCCATCGCCCGCCAGGAGCTCTCGGGCGTACTGTCGCTGGTCGGAGTTCATCGCGACGTGAAGCGACACATCATGATCGCGGGTGCCTCGCGCATCGGTCTGGCGCTCGCCAGTCGCTTGGAGAAGACGAACAATAAAGTCGTGCTGGTGGAAGAGTCCGGCATCGAAGCGCGTAAGGCCGCGGAGGCACTCGGCTCGACCCTGGTGATCACCGGGCCGGTGACCGACCAGAACGTTCTGGAGGAAGAGGGCATCGAGCTGGTTTCGACCTTTGTCGCGGTCACCGCCGACCACGAGGTCAACCTGGTCTCGAGCCTTCTCGCCAAGCGGCTCGGCGCCAGCCGCGCCTTTGCCCTGGTCGACAATCCGGCGCTCGCCAACTTGATCGGCGAAGTCGGGATCGATGCGGTGATCTCGCCGCGACTGCTCGCGGTCGGACTTGCGTTGCAGCACATCCGGCGTGGCCGCGTTCGCTCGGTTGCGGCGTTGCTCGAGGACAAGGTCGAAGTGATCGAGATCGAAGCGGTCGAAGGCAGCAAGCTGACCGCGGACAAGCTCGCGGCAGTCGGTCTGCCGCGCGGAATTCTGGTTGCCGCAATCTGCCGCGGCGACGAGCTGCTGGTGCCCGGCGGCAGCGACCGGGTCGCCGGCGGCGACAACGTCGTATCCATCACCGCCACCCGCGCCGCCGGCAAGCTGGATGAGTTCCTGGGGAAGCGTTGAGGTTCGGCAGTTCTAGCCGACCGCTTGCCGCAAGCTCGGCCTTCGAACGGCAACGAAATTCGAAACCGCAGATGAACGCGGATAAACGCAGATCTCAAATGCGATCGGGTTACTCGAGAGAGCGAGCTCTACTTGGCTCGGCGCGTGCGCGGATTGGAAGTCTCCGCGTACATCTGCGTTCATCAGCGGTTCCAAGGCGTCGTCCGCTTCCATGAATCTCCTTCTCGACCTCTTCGTCCTCGGCTGGCTATTGCTGCTGGTCGGCGCCTTCCAGGCACCTGCCGTACTGACGGCGCTCATCTACGGCGAGGACGCGTTTCCGTATTTGTTCAGCATGCTGGTGTCGCTGGCGCTCGGCGGCGTGCTGAGCAGTGTGACGCGGACCAAGGACCGCCGGCTGCGGCCGCGCGACGGGTTTCTCATCGTCGGCATGGCGTGGGTGATTGCCTCGATCGGCGGTGCGCTGCCCTACGTTTTTACGGGCACGCTCGGGCCGGTCGACGCTCTCTTCGAGTCGCTCGCTGGATTCACCACCACCGGTTCCACGGTCATGTCGAACCTCGAGAGCCAGGAGCGCGCCTTATTGCTCTGGCGTTCGATCACCCAGTGGGTCGGCGGCATGGGCATCATCCTCTTCACGATCGCCATTCTGCCGCTTTTGGGGATCGGCGGGATGCAGTTGTTCAAGGCCGAGGTGCCGGGACCGGTCGCGGATAAAGTACGCCCGCGCATCGCCGAAACCGCGCGCCGGCTCTGGCTGATCTATGTCGGCTTTACCTTGCTCGAGTGTGGCTGCCTTTGGTTGGCCGGGATGGGGCTCTACGACGCGGTGAACCACTCGCTGACGACCCTCGCCACCGGTGGATTCTCGACCCGCGATCTGTCGGTCGGCGGATTCGAATCGCCGGCCATCGAGTGGATCGTGACCCTCTTCATGCTGGTCGCAGGCGTGAACTTCGTCATCCATCACCGCATCCTCGGCGGCCGGGTCAGTGAGGTCTGGAAGGATACCGAGCTTCGATACTACCTCGCGGTCATCGGGTTCGTGACCGCGGTCTGCGCGCTGGTGCTCATGCGCGGCGGTACGCCCTTCGGCGAGGCGGTGCGGCTCGGGGCTTTCCAAACCGTTTCGCTGATGACGACCACCGGCTACGCGACCGCCAACTTCGAGCTCTGGCCGAGCATCCTGCACATGATGTTCTTGATCATCATGATCCTGGGAGGCATGGCGGGTTCGACCAGCGGCGGTATCAAGAGCCTGCGTGCGATCCTCGGCCTGCGCGCCCTCGGCGCGTCGGTGGATCGGCTGATCCACCCGCGCGCGGTGCGCCCGGTTAAGTACGCCGGCAAGCCGGTTCCCGAGGAGGTTCTCGCCGGGATCTGGGCCTTCTTCAGCGGCTACTTTCTCATCATCGCGGTCACCGCGGTGATCATCACGGGCTTTGGCTACGACATCGAGACGTCACTGTCGTCGGCGTTGACCGCGATGGGTAATGTCGGCCCGGGACTGGGCGAGGTGGGGGCGTACGACAACTTCGCGCACTACCCGGCGCTCGTGAAGTTGCTGCTGGGAGTGTGCATGATCGCCGGGCGGCTCGAGGTCTTTACCTTGCTGATCTTGTTCATGCCTTCTTTTTGGCGACGATAGCTCGCCGCGCGCGGCGCGCGCGGCGAGTCCAAAACGCCGCTTGGCGGCGTGTCCCAAGCGCCGGGGCGCGGCCAAAGCAGCGCTTCGCGCTGCGGCCAAAGCCACCGCGGATGCGGTGGCGTCGGTGGTGGCGCCTGCGGCGCGTTGATTTTGGTCTGGTGATTGGCTCCGGGATCTGCGTTCATCAGCGTTCATCTGCGGTTCCGGGTTGCTACTGGCGAGCGGGGCGCTCAGGGGGTAGAGATCTTCTCATGCGCAAGCTGGCGATTCTCGGCTCTACTGGGTCGATTGGGACTACGACTCTCGATCTTGTCGATCGTTTTCGGGATCGCTTTGCCGCGGTTTCGCTCGCCGGCGGGCAGAATATCGATCTCCTGGCGGAGCAGGTGCGCTCGTTCGAGCCGCAGGTCGTGTCGACTGCCGATGAGCAAGGCGCGGAGAAGTTGCGGTCGCTGGTGCCGGAGTTTGCCGGCGAGATCGTTTGCGGCGCCGATGGGCTGGAACGGGTTGCCAGCGCCGCCGGGGCCGATCTGCTGATCTCGGCGTTGGTCGGCGCGGTCGGGCTGCGGCCGACGTTGTCCGCGCTGGATGCCGGGATCGATGTCGCCCTCGCCAACAAGGAAGTGCTGGTGGTCGCCGGCGAGCTGGTCAAAAAGGCGGCAACGCGATCCGGCGTGCAGGTCTATCCGCTCGATAGCGAGCACAACGCGATCTACCAGGCGATGCACGGGCAGAACCGCTCGGAGGTGAAGCGCATCGTGCTGACCGCCTCCGGCGGGCCGTTTCTGCACACGCCGCAGCAAGAGCTCGA
>JANQHZ010000230.1 GCA_028282445.1 Candidatus Binatia bacterium
GCCCTTTTCACTATGTCGTCCTCCCATGGTAGTCTGCGCGTATGGGGATGGGGTGGTTTGGAGGGTGGTTCGCGACGAGCGAGCCTAGCTAGTATGCGAGTCGCAGCAGTCGACGTCGGAAGCAATTCGATTCACATGGTCGTCGCCGAAGTCGAGGCGGTCGGCCGGTTCCGCGTACTCGACAGGGCGAAGGACATGGTTCGCCTCGGCGGCGGAACCCTTCGCGAAGGCGCGCTCTCCGACGAGGCGATGGACAACGGCATCCACACCCTCGCCAAGTTTCGCACCCTGGCCGACAGGCTCGGCGTTTCGCGGGTGCAGGCGGTCGCCACCAGCGCGGTTCGCGAGGCCGCCAACGGCGGCCTCTTCATCCGGCGCGTAAAAAGGGAGGTCGGCTGGCGGGTCAAGGTCATCCAGGGGATCGAAGAGGCCCGCTTGATCTACCTGGGCGTGCGCCACGCCATGGATCTGGTCGCGGGCTCGCCCGCCCTGATCGTCGACATCGGAGGCGGCAGCGTCGAGCTGATCCTCGTCGAAGATGGCGAGGCGCTCTGGCTCGACAGTCTGAAGCTGGGGGTGGCGCGGCTCACCGACCAGTTCATCAAAAAGGACCCGCCGCGGCCCGGAGACCTCGAGTCCTTGTTTCGCGCTATCGACCGCGAGATCGGGTCGGCGAAGAAGGATCTCGCTCGTCGCAAGATCGACGACCGGGCGCCAAGTATCATCGGCACTTCCGGAACGATGCTCAATCTGATCACCATGGCCGCCCACCGACGCGGAGAGCCGATCGGGCAACTTCAAAACCTCTCGGTCGACGCCGGTGAGCTCACCAAGCTGCGCAAGCTGGTCACCCGCAGCGACCGCGCCGCGCGGGTGAAGATCAAGGGGCTCGATTCCAAGCGCGCCGACCTGATCGTGGCCGGCGCCTGCGTTGCCGAACGCATCGCGCGGGCATTCTCCGCCGAAACGGTTACCGCCTGTACGTGGGCGCTGCGCGAGGGCGTGCTGCTCGACTTCATCGAGCGACACCAGCGCGGCATCGAGGAAAGCGAACTCTACCAGAACCCGCGCCTGCGCAGCGTCGTCCGGCTCGCCCGCCACCTCGGCGAGACGTCGCGACACGGCACGCAGGTCGCCAAGCTGTCGACTCAGCTCTTCGACCAGCTCGGCAACGAGCTCGGACTACCCGAAGAATCGCGAGAATGGCTCCAATACGCCGCTCAGCTACACGACGTCGGGCATCACATCGCGCACAAGAATCACCAGAAGCACTCGCACTACCTGATCGCCAACGGCGATCTTCTGGGCTTCGAGGCAGGCGAAGTCGAAACGATCGCCCTGGTCGCGCGCTATCACCGTAAGGCGACTCCGAAGAGCTCCGATCCGGAGTTCGCAGCAGCGCCTGCCGAAACGCAGGAAATCGTCCGATCTCTCAGCGCCTTGTTGCGCGTGGCCGACGGTCTCGACCGCAGCCACGCCGGCGTGGTCAGTGAGATCACCGTCGAACGCTCGCGCGATCGGTTTACGTTCTGGCTCGACACCGGCGACAACGATGCCGCCCTGGAGATCTGGGAAGCCGAACAGCGCTCCAAGGCACTGCGTCAGTTGCTCGACGGTGAGCTCGAGTTCCGCGTGCGCAACGATTCCGACACGACCGACGTGCGCGCCGAGGAATCCGCTCTTGAGCCGGCAACCGGAAGGTAGCGAGGTCGAGGCCAAACTGCTGGCGCCAGACGAGCAAACACTTCGATCGCTCGCCGCACTCGACCGCATCGGTCGCTTTCGTGTGGAGCGCACCGGCACCCGGAGGCTCCACACGCTCTATCTGGACACCCACGACCGACGCCTGCTCGCCCATGGAATTGCGTTGCGCGTCCGGCCCACCGGTTCGGGCTGGGAAATGACCGCCAAGCAAAACGGCCGGGTCGACGGCGACCTCCACACGCGCGACGAGATCAGCGCCACCCTCGATCGCCGACCGACGCCGCCCTACTTCCTGCCGCCCGGGCCTCTCGCCGACAACTTTGCCGCGCTGGTGGAAGGACTCGCCCTCGAGCCATTGGTCGCGACCGACATCCAACGTACGACCGCCTTCGTCCGCGACCGCCGGGGCCGGGCCGCCGCCGAGCTCGCGCTCGATCGAGTCCAGAGCGCGACTCCGGATGCAGAGACCTTGGAGCCACCGTACTACGAAGTCGAGGTCGAGTTGCTCGAGGGGCC
>JANQHZ010000238.1 GCA_028282445.1 Candidatus Binatia bacterium
GCAGGGCAAGATTTGCGTCATCGGCAACGGTGTCGTGGTCGACCCGTGGGTGCTGATCGACGAGCGGGATCAGTTGCGGGCGCGTGGCCTGCTGGCCGAGGACGACCAGCTCAAGATCAGTGACCGGGCCCACTTGATCCTGCCATACCACCGAGCGATCGATGTGGCGCGCGAGACGATGAGAGGCGGCGCGGCGATTGGCACGACTGGTCGCGGGATCGGACCGACCTACGAGGACAAGATGGCCCGCGACGGCCTTCGCTTCGCCGATCTTCTCGACGAGGATGCGTTCCCCGACATGCTGCGTGATCTCGTCGAGCGCAAGAATCGCTACCTGAGTGAGATACTCGGAGGCACTCTGGTGTCGTTTTCGGAGGTGCTCGACGACTGTAACCGTGTACGCGACGAGTTGGCGGTGCATGTGGTCGACACCAGCGTGTATCTCGACAAGTCGATGGCATCCGGCCGACGGGTTCTGTTCGAAGGCGGGCAGGGGACGATGCTCGACGTCGACCACGGCACCTACCCGTTCGTGACGTCGTCGAATACGACTTCTGGAGCGATTGCGACCGGTACCGGCATCTCGCCGAACCGCATCGGTACGGTGGTGGGAATGTGCAAGGCTTACACCACGCGTGTCGGCGCCGGTCCATTTCCGACCGAATTGCTGGACGCCGACGGCGAGCGCCTGCAGCAGGGCGGCGGTGAGTTCGGCGCAACCACCGGCCGCCCGCGTCGCTGCGGTTGGTTCGATGCGGTGGTCGTCCGACAGGCGGCGAGACTCAACGGTCTGCACGGGCTGGCCATCACCAAGCTGGATGTTCTGACCGGCTTCGAGAAGATCCGCGTTTGCACCGCCTATGAGCTCGACGGCGAGCGGATCGACAGCTTCCCAGCCGGTAAGGCGGCGGTGCAGCGCATGACGCCGGTTTACGAAGAGCTGCCGGGTTGGAGCGAAGAGCTAGACCGCGCCCGTTCGCTCGACGATCTTCCGAAGAATGCGCGACGCTACGTGCAGGCGTTGGAAGACCTCACCGGCGTGCCGAGCTTCTTGGTTTCGGTAGGCGCGCGTCGACGCGAAACCATTCTCCTGCGTAACCCCTTCGCTTCCTGACCGGTTTGGCGGCGGGTGCCGGCGCGCGGCACGTCCCGAGTTGTGCGCATCGGTCTGGCTCCGCGCGGGGTTTCTTGTCACAAAGGCTCCACGGCCGTTGTGCCGAGAACCGACAGAACGGGGGCCGGATGGTGAAGCTGTCCGGTTGTCTTGGCGGCCCGCGGCGCCGGGCCCGAGCGGAGGATCGCGAGAATGGGTAGACTGGACGGAAAAACGGCGATCGTGACCGGCGCGGCGAGTGGAATCGGGCGCGCCAGCGCGGCCCGATTTGCCGCCGAGGGGGCGGCCGTGATCGTCGCCGACATCTCAGAGGGTGTCAGGGAGACCGCCGAAACGATTGAGCGGCTCGGCGGCAGAACCACAGCCTTCGTCCTCGATACATCGGAGAAAGAAAACGTCGCTGCTCTCGTCGACGCGGCCGAGAAGGACTTCGGTGGCCTCGATGTCATGTTCGCCAATGCCGGGATCGGAGGGGACTTTCTCTTTCTCGACGATCTGGAGGTCGAGCACTGGATTCCGGTCCTGAAAGTTAACTTGCTGGGCGTGTTTCTGGCCGTCAAGGCCGCTGCGATGGCGATGAAGAAGCGTGGCAAGGGCTCGATCCTCTGCACTGCATCAGTAGCGGGACTGCGCGCCAGCGCGGGGCCGTCGCCCTACAGCGCTTCGAAGGCGGGGGTGATCTCACTCGTCCAGACTTCGGCGATGCAGTTGACCGGTAGCGGCGTGCGGGTCAACGCCATCTGCCCGGGATTGATCGAGACCGGCATGACAAAGCCGCTCTTCGACGTCGCGCGCGATGCCGGCAAGGAGGATCGCATCGGCCAGCTCAATCCATTGAAGCGCGCCGGTCAGCCGGACGAGATCGCCGAGGTAGCCTTGTTCCTCGCCAGCGACGACAGCAGCTACGTCAACGGGCAGGCGATTGCCGTCGATGGCGGCCTGTCTGGATCGCTTCCCTTCGTGCCGGGACACCTCGCATGAGCGCCG
>JANQHZ010000245.1 GCA_028282445.1 Candidatus Binatia bacterium
AAGAAGTATCGACTTGTCGTGAGGGACGACGGCGTAAACGTATCGTTCACGGTTTCTGACGCGTCCAATCCAAGTATTAAGAAGACGGTGCGATGCAGATCGCTCTTCCAGGGTTCCACAAGCTATGTTGCAGTCGAAGGGCCCAAAAACGGTGAAGTTCTCATCGAGAGCATTCGAGTCACTCAAGATGCTCGTTCCGATGCGATGGTGGACTTCTGGTCGAGCGGTTCCCGCAGATTGGAACTTGCACAACTTAGCGAAATCTCCCAGAGAGCATATCAGGAGCTGATCCCCCACGATGCTGAGCTGATTCTCTCCGATGATTTCAATGATGATTCGATTGATCCAGAGAACTGGAAGACGCTTGGTGAAGTCACCGAAAAGGATGGCTACATTCAGCTTGGTGAGCCTGTCGATGATGCTCCAATCGACACTTGGCATCTGAGGCCTTACCTGTTAACCCGGCGTGAGATTTCTCCTGCCGAGGGACCGATCACGATTGTGGGACGACCGAAAGTGTCGTCCCAGCCCTCGGCGCCGAGGTCGAAAGCGCCCTGTTCGACACGCGCGACGGCGGTGGCGGGCGAGAGCGTCGGCTCGAAGGCGAAGAGGAGAGAGAATATTCCGGAGCTGAAGGCGGCGGCGGGGGAGGTTCCGGTCGACGGCGCGTAGCCGCCGCCGATGTCGGTGGTCACCACCGACACACCGGGGGCCGAGTGGCTGAGCCAGGCGCCGGTGTTGGAGAACCAAGGGTGGTTGTCGAACTCATCGAGCGCGCCGACCGCGACGACGCCGGAGGTCGCGGCGGGGTAGACCGGAGTCGCGGAGCCGTCGTTGCCGGCCGAAGCGACGCATACCGCTCCGGAAGCGATCGCGCCGTTGACGGCGTCCTGCAGGGCCTGCGACGGGCTGCCGCCGGATAGCGACAGATTGATGACCTTGGCGCCTTGTGCGGCGGCCCAGGTGATTCCCTGCGCGATCGCGCTGTAGGGACCGAGCCCGTCGTCGCCCAGGACCTTTACCGGGAGGATCGGCGAGCCCGGCGCGACGCCGGCGATGCCGGCCGAGTTGTTCCAGGTGGCGGCGACGATTCCGGCCATGCGAGTGCCATGTCCGTGGTCGTCGGTGGGATCGCTGTCGCCGTTTAAGATGTCGGTTCCGGGCAAGAGGTTGCCGACGAGATCGGGATGGGTGAGGTCGACCCCGGTATCGAGCACGGCAACCGGTGCGCCGGCACTGCCCACCGACTCGTCCCACGCCGCCGGCACACCGCTGCGGGTCAGACCCCACTGCGAGGCAAAGAGCGGATCGTTGGGGATCGCCGAAACGCCGGCGAGGTAGTCGCGTTCGACGCTCTTGAAGAGTCCCGACAGGCGCAGCTCGCGTTCGACCCGCGCCATCTCGCGCGGAGCCATGTTGACGACCTCTCCGCGCAGACCGAGCATTCTGCGGCGGGAACGAACCCCTGCTTTGGCGAGGGCGCGTTCGACCGCACGCGGCGGCGCTCCCGCCTTGGCGCGCACGACGAGTTGGCCGCGTACGCGATGCGCACGGCGAGTCGCATGCTCGGCGCTCGCTTCGACCGCTGCGGTGCCGATGAAACCGGCGGCGAGGAATACGGAGAGTAGGGGTTTCCAGGTCGGGAGTGCTTGCATGGCGGCCAGCTACAAACGCAACCGCCATGCCACCCGGGGATTCGTACGGCGTGCTACCTAGCCGCCACAATCCGGCGCGAGATTTCCGTCAATGCGGCGCTCCGGGGCCGACCGTAAAATGGCGTAGAGCACAGCGACCCGGGTGCGCTTCGTCCGAGCGTCTGGGTGCGGCTTGGTCAAACGTGGTGTAAGGTGCTCGGTAATGCAGCAACGAGTGGATCTAGCGGAAATCGAGGAGTCTCTGCTCGCGCCCTATGCCATGCGCAGCCGTGCGACGCGCGGCCGACGCCACCGCGAGGCCGAGCACGATTTTCGCCTGCCGTTCCAGCGCGACCGCGACCGCATCATTCACAGCACCGCCTTTCGCCGGCTGGAATACAAGACCCAGGTGTTCGTCAATCACGAGGGCGACTATTACCGGACCCGACTGACCCACACCATGGAAGCGGCCCAGATCACCCGTACGGTCGCGCGCTGCCTCGGTCTCAACGTCGACCTGGCGGAGGCCGTCGCGCTGGCCCACGACCTCGGGCA
>JANQHZ010000249.1 GCA_028282445.1 Candidatus Binatia bacterium
CCGGCGGGTCATCGCCGGAGACTTCGAGCCCGGCTTCCAGACCGCAGCGCGTGTCTACGGCCCGGACTTCGTTCTCGATCTACCCGGCGTCCTGCGAGAAGACGTTGTATAGGCAACGAGCGATTTCGGCCGATGATTGCCGACTGTCCGATCTTTCGCTAAGTCGGCATGAGCATCTCGAATCTAATGACAGCCGACACCGACACAGGAAAGCACCCGACAATGAGGGAAACCAACCCCATTCGCGTCGCGATTGCCGGCGGCGGCTGTGCCGCCATGGCCACGGCTTTCGAGCTGACGCGTCCGGAGCATGGCGGCAAGTACGCCGTGACCGTCTACCAGCAAGGATGGCGTTTGGGCGGCAAGGGAGCGTCCGGTCGCGGACCGAACGGTCGCATCGAGGAGCACGGCTTGCATCTGTGGATGGGCTTCTACGAGAACGCCTTCAGGCTGATGCGCGAGTGCTACAGCGAGCTCGATCGTCCGACGCACGCGCCGGATTGCCCAGTGAAAACCTGGGACGATGCGTTCAAACCGACGCCTTTGATCGGTGTCACCGACCAGGCCCCCGACGGGTCGTGGATCCCCTGGATCGGTTCGCTGCCGCCCGCTCCCGGCCTGCCGGGAGACCCGCCTGACACCCGCGAACCGTGGACGGCCCGCATCTACATCGAGCGAACCCTCGGCCTGCTGCGCACTTTGCTCGAAACGATTCAGCTCCGACTCGGCGAGATGCCGGCATCACCGGGCACGTCCGCCCCCGATCTGAGCAGCGGAATCCAGAGCGCGCTGCGCACGATGATCGAGCACGGTCAGCTCGCCACCCTCGCCGGCATGGTCGAGGGCGTCCACGTCCTGGAAATGGCACTCGGCGACCTGCGCCGGCGACCGGACAATCTGCTACTCCGCTTCATCGACACGATGGCGGTGAACGCCCGCGAGGTGCTGGAGTCGCGCCTCAAGGAGCACTGGGAATTGAAGCGCGTGTGGGAGGTCATCGACCTCACTCTCGCGACCCTGCGCGGCGAGGCGAGGTTCGGCGTATTCACCAACCCGGACGGATTCGACGTCATCGACGACTACGACTGCCGCGAGTGGCTGGTGCTCAACGGCGCCTCGCCGACCTCGGTCGACTCGGGCTTCGTCCGAGGGCTCTACGATCTCGGCTTCTCCTACGAAGACGGCGACATTCGCAAGCCGCGCATCTCCGCGGGCCAGTCTCTGCGCGCCATGGTACGCGCCTTTTTCACCTATCGCGGCTCATTTTTCTGGCGCATGAGCGCCGGCATGGGCGACATCGTCTTCACGCCTTTCTATGAAGTCCTGCGACGGCGTGGCGTCCGCTTCGAGTTCTTTCATCGACTCGAAAATGTCCGCCTCGCCGTTGGCGACGATCTTGGCGAGGGCGACACCCCTCATGTGCAGGCGCTCGAATTCGACGTGCAGGCCGATATCGTCGGCGACGAGTATCACCCACTCGTCGACGTCCACCGCCTCCCGAGTTGGCCGTCGCAACCGCGTTTCGAACAGCTCGTCGACGGCGACCGGCTCGCCCGAGAAGGCGTCGACTTCGAGAGCCACTGGGACCGACACCGCGTGCGCGCCAAGACACTCCGGGTAGGCGACGATTTCGACTTCGTCGTCGTCGCCGTCGGGCTCGGCGCCATTCCGCACGTCTGCAGCGAGATCGTCGCAGGCGATCCCGATTGGAGAGCCATGGTCGACCACGTCAAGACCGTCGCCACCCAGGCGTTCCAGGTCTGGCTGAAGCCGGACATGAAAGAGCTCGGCTGGCAACACGGTCCAATCAACGTCTCCGGCTTCGTCGAGCCCTTCGACACCTGGGCGGACATGACCCACCTGGTTCCGGCAGAGGACTGGCCGCATACGCCCGGCGCGATCGGATACTTCTGCAGCGTGCTGCCGGAGCTTTCGATCCCGCGCGATCGCGACAACGCCGAGTACGCCGCTCATCACCGCGAAGCTGTCAGGCAGGGGGCGGTCAACTTCTTGCGTCGCGACATCGCGCACCTTTGGCCCAAGGTGACCCGCGAGGACGGCGAGTTCGAATGGCGCCATCTGGAGACCGGCTCGAGCCCGGCCAACGGCGACGAAGGCGATTTCGGCAGCCAGTTCTGGACCGCCAACGTAAACCCGAGCGATCACTACATCCTGTCCTTACCAGGCACCACCAAGTACAGAATCTCACCGCTCGACCGGCGCTACGACAACCTTACGATTGCCGGCGACTGGACCCAGTGCGGCTTCAACGCCGGTTGCGTCGAGGCCGCGGTGATGTCCGGCCGACTCGCCGCCCACGCCCTCAGTTGCCTTCCGCGACTCGAAGACATCGTCGGCTACGACCATCCTTGAGGAACCGGTTCATGAGTCAACCACAGAGAGTCAAGCGGCCGGTTCTCGAGCGAGACCGCCCCATCCGCGACCGGTCGGGCTTGTTCGGCACGGCGACCGAGAGATCTCCCTTGCCGGGGCGAAGGTCCGGCGCCCCCGATCGCTCCGACCCGGTCGCGCAAGCGGTCGATACCGGATACCGCGTCATCGAAGAGTACATGCGCCAGGGCGAGAACGCTGCGCGCCTAGTTGGCGGCGGGCAGCCACCCGATACGCGACGCATGGTGGTCGACACCCAGGATCAGATCACCCAGTTGACTCACCTATTCTCGGACATGGCCGGGCTCTGGCTGCAGCTAGTGCAAGACATGGTCAGCCGGACCGTATCCCAGCCGACCGAGAGCGCTCGCTCCTTTCAGCGCGGGATTCGACCAGAACAGGTCGAGGAGCCCCAGAGCTCACCCACACCATCGCCCGGCTTCGTTGCCGCGGTAAACGTCGTCCTACAATCGACGCTCCCGGTAACCGGCCATGTCGACCTTCATCCACAGTACCTGGATTCGAAGCTACAGGTGCACGACTTACGAGGCACTGCGGCCGAGATTCCCCGGATCTCCAATGTCACGTTCGAACCCGCACAGGGTACGACACCGGCACGCGTTCGGGTGCGGATCCCCGATGACCAACCATCCGGGCGGTACAACGCGGTACTCGTCGAAGAGCAAACCGGCCACCTGGCGGGCACCCTCAGTGTCGTGGTCACGCAGGAGAACGGCGGCTAGGCAGAATGCCCGCCGCGTCGCCCCACTTGGTTCCCGAACTCCTCGAAAAGTACGGGAACATCACACGCGTTGCCCTCTGCGAGTACCTCGGGCCTCGAGAGCCGCGGCGTTATCTCTACGACCTGCTCGCCGACTATCCTCGACGAGGGGGACGGATGCTGCGGCCGTCCCTCCTGCTCGCGACAACCGTTGCGTTCGGGGGGCGAGTCCAAGACGCCCTACCCGCCGCAGTCGGTCTCGAGCTGCTGCACAATGCCTTCCTCATCCACGACGCCATCGAAGACGACAGTGAAAAACGTCGCGGCCAGCCAACCCTACACGAGAAGCACGGCATTGCGATGGCGCTCAATGCCGGGGACGCTCTGACCCACATGGGAATTCGCGCCATCGCCGACAGCTCGCGAACTCTGGGCAACCAGCTCGGGCGACGAGTCATGGACGAGGCTGACCGGATGATCACCGAGAGTCTGGAAGGTCAGGCGATCGAGTTGGGGTGGCGACGTGACAACCCACCGTCGCTCGGACTCGAAGACTATCTCGTCATGGTCCTCAAGAAGACCTGCTGGTACACGACCATCTTCCCGCTGAGAATCGGCGCCTTGATCGGAACCCGCGGATGCTTCGATCTCGACCGCCTCACTCGCTTCGGCTTCTTCGTGGGCGTCGCCTTCCAGATCCAGGACGATCTGCTCAACCTCGACGCCTACAACCACGAGTACGGGAAAGAGAGCTGCGGCGACATCTACGAAGGCAAGAGGACCATGATGCTATTGCATCTGATCGCAGCCTCCAAGGCCCGGGACCATCAGGAGCTCCTCGC
>JANQHZ010000284.1 GCA_028282445.1 Candidatus Binatia bacterium
ACGGAGACACCGACCTCCACCCCAACCGACACCCCGACCCACACGCCGACTTCCACGCCAACCTCGACGCCGACGTCAACTCCCACCAACACCGCCACCCCAACGTCGACACCAACCTCCACCCCGACGGAGACACCGACGCAAACTCCGACTTCGACCCCAACCGCGACGCCGACGTCGACTCCCACTTCCACACCGACGGCAACACCAACCGCGACGGCGACGAGCACGGCGACGCCGCGGCCGGCCGAGCTCGATCTCGACAAGACCCATCACGGCCAATTCCGTACCGGCGAGCCGGGGACCTTCGACATCACGATCACGAACGTCGGCGAGCTACCGGCAACCGGCCCCTTGACGGTTACCGACATGCTTCCCGACGGCATGACCTACGTGTCCGCCTCCGGGCCCGACTGGAGCTGCGCTCCGTCCGGTCAAACCGTGACCTGCACGCACAACGATCCGCTCGACGGTGGTCAATCGCGGGTACTCATGCTGACGGTCAATGTCGCCGACGACGCGCCGACCACCATGGTCAACGGAGCAACGGTAGAGACCGAAGTTCTGCCACCAACCGAGATCGTCACCGACGAGGTCGACGTTCAGCGCCCAGCCCCGACCCCCGCACTTGGAACCGGCGGTGTGGCGACAGCGCTTTTAGCGCTCCTCGGCCTCGGCGCAACGGCGATCGCGCGCAGACGTCGTATCGGTTCGTAGGCGGGGCGGTACGGAGACCCGTCAGGTCGTCCGCGATCCTCAATTCGGTTCTGGGCTTCCGTCGCGACTTCGCGCCGCCACGATCGACTTGGGATCCAGGGTGTGACTGTGGCGAGTCAGTAGCTCGGCGACCGTTCCCAGCGAGATCATCTGCACCGACAGGATGAGCAGGAGAATACCCAAGAAAAAAAGCGGGCGTGTTCCGATGGGCCCGAGGTCCAGAACCCACAAGCCACTCAAGTAGGCAAGGATGCTCGTTCCAACGAGACCGAAGACCACACCGACTCCGCCGAACAAATGGCCTGGCTTGTGCAGATAGCGAGTGGTGGCGAGCACCGTCAGAAGATCGAGAAAGCCGCGCAGATAGCGCTCGAATCCGTATTTGGAAGAACCGGTTCGGCGCGGACGGTGTGACACTTCGATCTCGCCGACACGATAACCCAGATCCGCCGCGAGAATCGGAATGTAGCGATGAAGCTCGCCGTACAGGCTCAGGTTGCCCAAGACCTCTCGTCGATAGGCCTTGAAGCCGCAGTTGAAGTCGTGCAAATCGAGACCCGCTGCAATTGCCGTAACGCGGTTGAACATCTTCGACGATAGGGTCTTGGAAAGCGGATCACGGCGATGCTTCTTCCAACCCGAAACCACGTCGAAGCCGGCGGCGAGCTTGTCCAGGAATCGCGGCACCTCACTCGGATCGTCCTGCAGGTCCGCGTCGATCGAAAAGACGACCGAACCCCGGCTCTCGGCAAAGCCGACCGCCAACGCAGTCGCCTTGCCGAAGTTCCGCCGCAATCGCAACGCCGAGATCTGAGAAGGGTGTTGCGCGGCCAGCGCGGTCATCACCGCCCACGAGTCGTCTACACTGCCGTCATCGATCAAGATCAGCTCGAACGACCGGCCTGCTGCCTCAGCGGCGTCCCGTATTTCGGCATAGAGCTGGTGTAGCGTAGCCGACTCGTCCTTCACTGGAGCGACGAAGCTCAACTCGGGCCCGATCGCCGAGTCCTCGGGCGTTGCGAGGTTTTGCCCCTTCGCCGACATCGTGGGCACCATACCCTAATCACTCGCGCGGACGATCCTCGTAATCCTCGATCGCCAGTTCGATCAAGCGCGACACCAGATCGCGGTAGCCAAGCCCGCTGGCTTCCCACATCTTCGGGTACATGCTGATCGAGGTGAATCCCGGCATGGTGTTGGGCTCGTTGACGTAGACTTCGCCGCTGTCGCGCTCGACGAAGAAATCGACCCGGGCCAGGCCCCGTAGGTCCAAGGTTCGGAACACATCGATAGCGAGTTCCCGCAGGCGCGCCGTCTGGCCGTCGCTCAGCGGCGCCGGGATCAGCAGCTTCGCCGTGCTCGCCGCCGCGTACTTGTCTTCGTAGGAGTAGAACTCCTCCCCTGGAACGATCTCCCCGGGGACCGAAGCCTCCGGGTGGTCGTTGCCGAGAACGGCGCACTCGATCTCGCGGGCGTCGATCGCCTTTTCGACCACCGCCTTGCGGTCGAAACGGAAGGCGGTCTCCAACGCCGTGCCGAGATCGTCCGCATTCGCGACTTTCGATATGCCCACCGAGGATCCGAGGTTGGCCGGCTTGACGAACACGGTCTGCCCAAGCGCCTCCAGACGCTCGCGGACGCCCGTCGGAGACGACCGCCACTCGTGCAGGCGAACACATTCGAAAGGCACGACTGGAAACCCGGCTTCGCGCAACAGCCGTTTGTGAACGTCCTTGTCCATACCAACCGCGGACCCGAGAACGCCGGCGCCGACGTACGCCACACCGAGCACCTCGCAAAGGCCCTGTACCGTGCCGTCCTCGCCATGCGGGCCGTGCAGCACCGGAAAAACGACGTCGATCTCTGCGATCGAAGCGCCCCCCTGCGCCGCCAGAAGTCGAACTACACCCGACCCCGCCGAGGATGGGACCAACTCGGGCCCCTGCTCCTCCTCCACGCGCGCGCCGTCGGGGACGCTCTCGGAACCGGTCGCGTACCAGCGCCCGTCACGCCCGACCCCAACCAACTGGAGCTCGAATCGCTCCCGGTCGATCTCCGCGACCACCGAACGCGCCGATCGCACGGAAATTTCGTGCTCTCCCGAGCGCCCGCCGTACAACAGTGCCACCCGCCGCCTGCTCACCAAAAACCCTCCACGTTTCAACAACTTTCCCGGATTCCCCCACCCTACTCCAGGGGTCGCCCGAGGCATACCCAAAGGCCGCCCTTCCACACTCGTGGGAAAGTCCTACTTGCCACGGTAAGACATCTGTGGCTAAAACCTTCCCATCATTCAGTAAGGACTTCTCGGAGACCAAACCCATGCGGATCATCACCGACATCATGAACCATGCAGCCACGCAGAAACTCGCGTGGTGCGCGCCGGTGATGGCTTCGGGCCTCTTTGTGTCGGCTTCGACCTGCACGAAGATTCGCCCGGTAGGGAGCGCCGGTGGTCCTTTCGAGGGAGGAAACGAATAGTACCTCTCTCTTTCTCGATACGAGATGAAAGGGCCACCGGGAAACCGGTGGCCCTTTTTTTTGGTCTGCAACCGGGAGCAGGCCGTTACCCGGCCGCGGCGGACAGCGGTCAGCAAGACGAATCGCCAACCACAAACGGCATCAATCAACGGAGGAAAACACCATGACACAGCTCGACGCCAGAGTAGTGGCCGACCGCCTCAGGGAGGTTGTCGCCGACGAGCCGAAGGCCTTCGCCTACGACATCGGCGTGAGCCTCTCGGCGGTCTACAACTACATGAACGGCCGCATTCCCTCGACCGACGTGCTCTACCGGATCTCCCGCTACACCGGGCGACCGATGGAGTGGTTCCTCGACGGAGCCGAGATCGAAGTGCAGCCAGACACGACCGCACAGGACACCGCTCAGGCGGTGCGAGCGGCGGCGTAGCGGGAGGACTCGAGTCACCTCGGGTCCTCCCTCACAAGGAGTACGCGAGGTGAGCCATGTTCCCCATCGACTACATCAACACCATTCCACCCGACATCACCATGACCATCCAGCTCGGCGCTGCGAGAGCGATCTACGGAGCCATCGTCTTCGCCGCGACCGCGTTGGCCCTGACCATCACCTACGAGAGCCTGTTCGACCGCGGCGACGGTCGGACGGCGAGCGAACCACCTCGCCACAGCCCCCCAAAGGATCGGCCGGTCGACCGAGCGGCCTGATCCGGTGGGAGGAGGAGGAGCCCCCCACCTCCTCCTCCCACCCCCTCCTGGCACCCCAAGCCGTAGCTCATCGTCTCTCGGCGAGGAGCGATCTGTGCACGGGGAGCCAAGTTCGCTAGGTTGAGCGCGATGCCCGGAGATCGAAACCCAGAATCGACGCGTATCGACAAATGGCTGTGGGCGGCGCGTGCCTACAAAACCAGGTCGATCGCCGCCGAAGCTTGCGACGGGGGTAAAGTCACGATCAACGGCAACCGCGCGAAACCCCACAAGCTCGTCCGCGCCGGAGACACCGTCGTCTTTCGCTCCGGGGATTTCGACAAGACGTGGGAGGTAGAGGCAATCGGCGAGCGACGCGGGCCGGCGAGCGTCGCTCAAACGCTATACGAAGATCGCACTCCGCCGCCGCCACCGCGCCCACAGCCGCCCCCAGGCCAGGAATGGCGCTACACTCGGCCGGATGCCGCCGGCCGCCGTCCCAACAAACGCGAGAGGCGCCAGTTGGACCGCCTCAAGAAGGGCGACGGCGCACGACGCTCCCGCGACGCTCGGTGAGGGGCCCGACGTACGCCGGCTTTATTCGCTTCGCCGCTTGGGTTAGCTCCAGTCGATCATGGACTCCGCGAAAGATCCCTTGATTTTCGACGCCGGCGATTCGGACTTCGAGGCGACCGTACTCGAGCGCTCCAAGGAGACCCCGGTCGTCGTCGATTTCTGGGCCGAGTGGTGCGGTCCGTGCAAAGCGCTCGGACCTGTCCTCGAAAAGCTGACCGGGGAATACGGCGGTCGTTTCGCCCTCGCCAAGGTCGACGTCGACCGCAATCAGGGACTGGCCGGCGCTTTCGGAGTGCGCAGCATCCCAATGGTCTTGGGGTTCCGCGACGGTAGGCCGGTTGCCAGTTTCGTCGGCGCACAGCCGGAGGAGGCAATCCGAGACTTCTTGGCTCAGGTCTTACCGTCGGCCGCAGAGGAGATGGTTACTGCCGCCCGCGCTCTCATCGAGACAGGCGACCGCGATGCCGCCACCGCGAAGCTGAACGAAGCCCTCGAGGCCGACCCTCGTTGCGACGGCGCCCTGCTGGCGTCGGCGGAGTTGGCAGCCGAGCGCAACGCCGTCGACGACGCGCTCGAGCTGCTGGAACGGATTACACCCGGTACTCCAGAACGCCAGCAAGGCGATCGGCTGGCCGCAAAGATTCGGGTGGGCGAAGCGGAGGTCGGGAACATCGGAGCTCTCGAACAACGCGTCGCCAACGATGCGGACGACCATCGAGCACGCATCGATCTCGCCCACGCCTTCGCCGCCGCATCGCGCTACGACGATGCGCTACGCCACTACCTGGAGATCGTGAAACGCGACCGATCCTTCCAGGACGATGCAGCGCGTAAAGCGATGCTCGATATCTTCGAGCTGCTAGGCTCCGATCACGAGCTCACCGAACGCTACCGCACCGACCTGGCCAAGGTGCTGTTCAGTTGATGGGCTCGATTCTCCGAGCGACCGCCCCTCCCCGGCGGTGCTGCGACGGCGGTCGCAAACGAGCGAGCGGATGACGGAGATCTTCCTCGTCCGACACGGGCGCACCGCGGACAACACCGCGCGGCGCTTCCAGGGCCACACCGACACCGAGCTGGACGACGTCGGCCGCGGGCAAGCCGAGATCCTCGCCGGCCGATTGATGACGTTCGACATCGACGCCCTCTACAGCTCGGACCTCGCGCGCGCGCGCCAAACCGCGGAACCGATCGGTCGCGGGCTCGGACTCGAGACTGTTGCGCGTCGCGACCTGCGAGAGATCGATGTCGGATCGGCGGCGGGTCTCACCAAAGAGGAGCTCAACCAACGACACCCAGCGATTTTCGGCGACGGCTGGCCCGGGGTGGCGTTCCCAGGAGGTGAGTCCTACGAGCAAATGTCGGCACGAGTGACGGCCGCCGTGCGCACCGTCGCCGCAGCCCATCCCGGACAGCGAGTCGCGATCGTCTCGCACGGCGGCGCCATCCGCGGCGCCATCGCCGGGCTGGTCGCCATTCCGATTCGCAGCCTCGCAGGCCTGGTGGTCGTCAACACCTCGATCACGCGCATTCTCATCGATCCCAGCGGTGCCGCCCGGCTGCACTCGATCAACGACTCGGCACATCTCGAAGAGTGGGCCGAAGAGTTTGCGACGAGAGCGCTAAGCGAAGCCGTGGGCTGACCACGGCGCGAGGCTTCTCCCCGACGAGCTTGAGCGCACGACATCCATTCGTCAGCCGTCCGCATCGGACCTTCGTCGAGCTGTCCTTTCCGGTCCTGGTCTCGCTGACCGCCGAACCGCTGACCGGGCTGATCGACACCGCTTTCGTTGCCCGATTGGGAGGCGCTCCACTCGCCGGTCTCGGTGTGGCGACCGCGTTGCTCGCGGGCGTCCTGTGGGTCTTCAATTTCCTTGCAATCGGCACCCAGACCGAAGTCGCCACATCGCTCGGGGGCGACGATCGCGACAGCATTCGGCACGCAACCGGCACTGCGATCACCCTCGCAGCCGCCCTCGGCGTGTTGCTGATTGCAATCCTCTGGCCGAATCTGGAAGCGGCCTGTGGGCTGTTCAGCAGCGACCCGGCAGTGGTCGATGCGGCGGCGCGCTACCTGCGTATCAGACTCCTCGGCGCTCCCGCGTTTCTC
>JANQHZ010000297.1 GCA_028282445.1 Candidatus Binatia bacterium
ACCAGCCCGGCGACGCTGGTGAAGTTCTCCTCGATCAGCGCGTTCAACGCATTGTCGCTCAGCTCTTCGAGATTCGATCGAAACCCGCCGCCGGCGTTGTTCACCAGAATGTCGATGCGGCCGAAGCTATCGACGACACGGGCGACGAAGGCGCGAACGCTGTCGCGTTCGCGAACGTCGAGCTCACCCGCCACCGACCGCCGGCCGAGCTCCTCGACCTCGCGGCAGGTGCGCTCGAGATGCTCGGGATCGCGGTCGCAAACCGCGACGTCGGCCCCGAATCGCGCCAACGCCCGAGCCGCCGCCGCACCGATACCGACCGCTCCGCCGGTAACGACCGCCACCTTGTCGGTCACCAAAATGTGCTCGCGATCGAGCATGCTGCAACTTTAGTGACCCGAGACGGGGGCCGTTGCAAGGGCCCGGCGCACAGCGGCGGAAATGCGCCGATCCAGCTGCTATCAGCGATACGTCGGAGAGCGCCGCAGGGAGTTGGCGATCTTGTCGACCACCCCGTGACTCGCCGCACTCGCGGTCAGTGTCTGCGAAGAGCTGCCGTAGGCCCCCTGGCGCACCGCGTCCCACCAGACCGCGATCCCGGCGAGACTGGCTGCTCCAACCACACCGATCCAAACCGCTGCGCCAAGTAGAACGCAATTTGAAACCACTTCCGCAATCACCCTCGGGTCCATTCATCGATCTCCTTACTCGGTACTACGCAAACGACGCGCCAATGGTTCACTCATAGTTTCGAGCGAACCTCGGCTGCGGATGCACCGAGCGGAACAATCTTTCCCAATCTGCCGTGCAAAGTTCGGGAGGCAGGCCCTGCTATCGAGTATCGCGGTACCACGCGTGGAGGCGAGCCGGAGGAACTCCGCAGAAGTAGAGAAATCGCATCGTCCACATCAACAGGATCGTGCGCACTACACCATCCTGACGCCAACGGCGCGACGAGCTCACCACTCGCGCCCGCAGGCACGCGATCCGACCCCGTCGCTTCAGGTCAATCGAGAAGGTGAGGTCCTCCATGATCGGCAATGCCGGGAAGCCGCCCATCGCCTCGAAGACTCCGCGTCGAACAAACAGGCCCTGGTCGCCGGTGGCGATCCTCGACAGGCGCGAGCGCAGGCTGATCAGTCGGGCGGTCAGCCAAATCAACGGAGAGCTCGGCTGCAGGTCGATATCGAAACGGCCGCCAACCACCCTAGGCTCCGCCAACGCCTCGACGATCAGCCGGTCGAAGTCCGGAGGCAGAGTCGTGTCGGCGTGCAGAAAGAGCAGCACCTCGCCGGTCGCTACCGCGGCTCCCGCGTTCAGCTGCGCCGCCCGCCCGCGCTCAGAGTCGACGACCCGAGCCCCCAGCGCCGCGGCGATGTCGGTCGTCGCGTCCTCGCTGCCACCGTCGACGACGACGATTTCGTCGACCGAGCGTCCGGCCGCCGATCGAATCGTCGCTTCGAGGTGCTCGGCCTCGTTCAGGGTCGGGATGACGACAGAGATTGGCACGGCCCGACAGTGCGCGCGGCCGGCGAGGTGGTCAACCGGGCCGCTGCCCAGGCTGTGCGTTCATCGTCCAATCGTATTCGAGGTACGACACCGCCACACCGTCAGGTACCGGCCGGTAGCGTCGGAGATACGCCTCGACCGATCCCGCGGACTTCTCGAAGTCGGCGGCGAACCACTCGAAGATACGCGACAGCGCGATCTCTTCGTCGCCGATGCGGTTTCGTTTCGGGTCGCCGATGAAGCGGCGCGCCTGGTCGTCGAGCTGCGCGTCCAGCACCGCCGCTCGATACGCCTCGGCGCGCAACACGGGACAACTCGTCGAGGCACAGACCAGGGCGAAATGAATCCGCGGTTCGTCGAAGCGGGCGCGCAGGATTTCGTGCTCGATCTCCGACAGGGTGCGCTCGGCGCCAGCGAGCCGGAAGCTGTACCACGAGAAGAAGCGTTTGCGGGCGATCAAACCCTCGGCGTTGTAGCCGCTCAGGACTCCGCTGATGACATGAGCGTTGTAGGCGTTGATCCAGAACGCGATCCGCCCGGAGCGGTCGAGGGTTTCCGGATCGAAGTCCGCGAGGGCCTGCACGTACGCGCGCAGATCGTCGCCCGATTCCCGTTCGAGAGTGCGATAGGCGACGCGGCCGTTCGCGTCGACGTAGCGCCGCAAGATGTCGCCGAAGGGTTCGTGTAAGTCGACCGATTCCGCGCCGACCGCAGGACGGACGGCGATCGCCGCCAGCAACAGAAGGACGGCGAGGCGTCTCACCATCGCCGGAATCGAGTGCCACTCCACATCCGCTTGCATCGATCGGTCTCCTCGCTACGACACGGGGTCGCTCGGTTACACTGACCGAACCCGCCGACCGGGCAATTGGTTCCCAGCGCAACCAAAGTCTCGCAACGCAGTTACGGGGGTTGACCCGCACCGACACCGATCTACGGTGTGGCGATGGAGCGAGAAACCCAAGTCGAAGCACTAGGAGCGTCCCTCTTCGTCCGCGAAGAGGGTGAGGGCTCGCCTCTCATCCTTACCCACGGGCTCGGCGACGATCACGCCTTCTGGGACCCGTGCGTCGATCTGCTGAGCCCGCACCATCGCGTCATCCGCTGGGACGTCCGCGGCTTCGGG
>JANQHZ010000322.1 GCA_028282445.1 Candidatus Binatia bacterium
ACCGAAGCCCCACGCAACTCCGGCTCGCCCCGGTAACAAACCGCAAGCGGAAACGAAGACACCAACAAACAAGCGACGCGCATCTAAATTTTTTCACCACAGAGGCGCAGAGGACACAGAGAGTTCAGCTAAGACTTTCCGCGGCGGCCATTGACCATCCTCTTCACACCTTCTTTCAAGGTGGGGACATTGAAGTTGATCAGAAGGCCTAAATTCTTCCTGGTGAGGCGCAGATACGTAAGGAGCTGGGCTTCGTGGATCGGTAAAATTTTCTCGACCGCCTTGAGCTCGAGAACCAACTGCCCACGAACGATGAGGTCGATCCTCAGATCGGAGCCAAGACTTCGCCCTCGGTACTCAAGCGCGATTGGGACCTGCCTTTGAAAAGCAAGCCTACGATGGTCGAGCTCGGCACTGAGGCACTCTTCATAAACACTCTCCAGAAGCCCAGGCCCCATAGAACGATGGACTTCAATCGCCGCGCCAATAACCTGACGCGTCAGATCATCTCCTGTCATCAGTGCCTCCCTCAGACCAAACGGATGGAAGAGGTGTCCGAATCAAGCACCCCAACCTCTGTGTCCTCTGTGCCTCTGTGGTGAAAAAAATCTCCTACGAACACCTCGCCGCTGGAGATTGCTGCTTTCTTGGTGCGTCGGGGGACTAGGTGTGTGGCTAGTCCGTGGAAGACGCGGCGAGTCCATCGTGCTCTTTTTTGCTCGAGTGCGATGCGCGTGCCGGCAAAGCTTCCGGTGAGCTCGCGCGACGAGAGAACGATCAACGCCGCACCGGCACGGCGCGCGTCGTTGCGCAAACGCGGCCATACGTGCCCCGGCATGCGACGTGCCAGCGGCGTATCGAGATCAAGTAACACCGCCGCAAAACCACCCGCGTCGAGAATGAGCTCGGTACTCTTCAACGCCGTCTTCAAATTCGGGGGACGGACCCAAAGCACCCGATCCAGATCAGCGGACTGCTTTTCGAGCGACGCCGGGTGCAACGCATCGGGCAAGTCGATGACCGCGACGACTTCTCCGCTACGCGTCGACGCCGCGAGCAAGGCATGAGTCAGGGCCGTGCGCCCGCTCGAGCGCGGCCCGACCACCTCGCTGACGTCGCCGCGCGGCAAGCCGCCGCCGAGCAACCGGTCGACCTCGGGAAGGCCGCTCGCGAGCAGCCGCACGGGCTCACTCGGCGCCTCCCCCACCCACACCTTGCCCGGGAGTTGGAGCGCCGCGACATCTTGCCGCATTGTCAGGGACACGCGGCCTATTTTCGCCAAATTTTCGCCCAACGCAAGAGGGAATCGATCCGCCAATATCAACCACAAAACCCCGCCCGTGCCGCCTGCCGAGAGTCCCAAAAAACCGACCCCACTCCTCCCCTTGCAGCGTTCCCCCCCGCCCCGGCATCCTCCCCAGCAGGATGCCCCAGATCCTTACAGCGCTTGCTCTTGCCCTCGCCCTCCTCACCTCGACGAGCTCTGACGCCATCTCCATCTTCGACCGCCCGTGCGACTGCGACTGCGATCTCGACGGCACTGTCGAGGTCAACGAGCTCATCCTCCTCATCAACGTCAATCTCGGAAACGCCTCCATAGACCGTTGCCCCCGCTACCCGGGAAACCGCGGATTCCTCATCTCCGTCTCCAACCTCGTCGGCTGCATCAACGGTCTAATCCAGAATCACATCTGCTCACCTCCACCACCCACCAACACCCCGACCATCACTCCAATCCCACCCCCGACCGCAACGCCGACGGAAGTCTTCCCTCCGGCCGACACCGCCGCCTCCAGCGCAGCGACTGAGCTGCTGGAGACGATTTCCGTCTGCAGCACCGCCATTACTCCCGGCGGCTCACTGAGCGTCGGCTCCGAGCCTGCTGGAGCCCACCTGATTTGCGAAAGCTTCACCGGACACAACGGCTCGCTCACTCTGCTGAAGTATCCTTCCAGCGAAGAGGCCGCGATTGCATTCGGGCAACCGCGCGAAGACGAAACCGTCGACGATCTTGGTGGCGGAACGATTCGCGAAAACAAATGGAACCCCTTCTGCGATCTTCCTCACTCGCCACCATGCACGAGTCGCTATGACGCATCCGCCACCACGTGGTCATGGCAACGCGAATGCTGGGTCGCACGAGGCGACACCTTCGACGACACCGGATACGTCCTGACGCCACGCGGCCCCAAGGTCATCATGGGCTTCGTCGATTCGGGGAAACTCGACGACTTGATCGCGCTCTGCAATTGAGACGCTGATACCCAGAGAAGCCTGCAGCCCCTGGATCTAAAACGGGACCGGCGACTCGAGCACGATTCTCTCGCCCGTGGTCGGGTGATCGAGCTCGAGACGTGAGGCGTGCAGCATCAAACGATCCGCCGACGGGTCGTCGCCGCCGTACAGCGCGTCACCCACGATCGGCGCTCCCAAGCCTTCCGGCGACGCGCAGTGCACCCGCAGCTGGTGGGTCCGTCCGGTCGTCGGGACCAGCCGCAGCCGAGCGCCGGTTTCGGTTCGCCCGCGATGCTCGAACTCGGTGCGCGCCGGTCGGCCCGCACGGCGATCGACGACCTGTAACGGCCGCGCACTCGGATCGGCGCGCAACGGCAGGTCGATCACTCCATGCGCCGCCCTGACGTCGCCCGCCACGATCGCCTCGTAGGTCTTCGCGACACGACCTCCAGCAAACGCCTTGGCGAGACCGTTGCGACTGCGCGGCG
This sequence comes from Candidatus Binatia bacterium, assembly GCA_028282445.1. Classification (GTDB taxonomy): domain Bacteria; phylum Desulfobacterota; class Binatia; order HRBIN30; family CADEER01; genus CADEER01. The sequence continues at coordinate 2,724 of JANQHZ010000322.1, forward strand.
TGCGCGCGATCAGCAACAAACCGGATGTCGCCTGATCGAGCCGGTGTGCCGCGCGCAGGTAGGAATCTTCCGGCCTGAGCAACGACAAGCGCGACTCCACACAATCGCGCGACGAAGACCTTCGCCCGGGCACCGACAACAGCCCTGCCGGCTTGTCGACCACCACCAGGTCCTGGTCTTCGAAGACGATCGACAATCCCGCCTGAGGACGGTCGGCGCCGCACAGGAGATGCCCGAGCAGCGGCACGCACTTCTCCTCGCACGGCCCGTACAGAACGCCCTCCTGCCGCGACCCGTCCGCCGGCGCCGGGCCGTGCCACGTCTCTGCCATCGCCAGCGGACGCAGGCCGCGCAACGCCGCCTCGTGCAGCAACTTGGGAGCGCAGCACTCACCGGCGCCGCTGGGAATTCCGCGCTCGCCGAACAACTGCTGCATCGAGGCGTAACGCCCCGCGAAGTTGACCAGACCGTGGGAGTCGTGCATCGCCGCCTGCAGCTCGCGTGAGACGCGCCGGCGTTCCCTGCGCAACGACCGTCGCTCCGACAGCAACC
>JANQHZ010000345.1 GCA_028282445.1 Candidatus Binatia bacterium
CCGACGAGACTGAGATAGATCGTGACCGCCAACGCGATCAGGCCCTGGTTGGTGCAGATGTTGGACGTCGCCCGTTCCCGCCGGATGTGCTGCTCCCGCGTCGCCAAGGTCAAAACGTAGCCGCGCCTGCCGTCGCCGTCCTGAGCTTCGCCCACCAAGCGCCCGGGCATGGAGCGAACGTAGCGATCGCGAGTCGCAAACAGTCCGACCCCCGGGCCACCGTAGGACATTGGCACGCCCAAGCTCTGGCCCTCGGCAACCGCGATGTCGGCGCCGAGCTCGCCCGGCGCGCGCACCGCCGCCAGCGACATCGATTCGGCGGTAGCCGTCACCATCAACGCGCCCACGCCGTGGGCGAGATCGCTCAGCGCCGCGACATCTTCGACGACTCCGAAGAAATTCGGCGTACCGACGATTACCGCCGCGGTTCGCTCGTCGATCTGGTCTGAGAGCGCAACCGCGTCGACACGGCCATCTTCGCCGAAGCCGATCTCCAGCAGCTCGACGTCACCGATGCCCTGAAGGTAGGTCTCCAGGACCTGGCGGTATTGCGGATGCAGGGAACGCGCGACGATCACCCTCTCGCGTCCGCGCTGCACGCGCAGCGACATCAGCACCGCCTCGGCAACCGACGACGCGCCGTCGTACATGCTCGCATTGGCGACATCGAGCCCAAGCAAGGCCGCGATCATCGACTGGAATTCAAAGATCGCCTGCAGCGTGCCCTGGCTGACCTCGGGCTGATACGGCGTGTAGGCCGAGTAGAATTCGGCTCTCTGCAGCAGGTTGTCGACCGCGGCCGGTACGAAATGGGGGTAGGCCCCGGCGCCCAGGAAACTGAGGCTCCGCGCGCCAGTGTTGCGGTCGGCGAGCTCTCTCAGCCGGCGCAGGGTGTCGGCTTCGGGAAGGCCGGGCGGCAAGTCGACCGAAGCGGTGCTGCGCAGCTGCGAGGGAACGTCGCGGAAGAGCTCGTCGACGTCCGGCACGCCGACCGTTTCGAGCATCGTGCGGATCGACTCATCGGTCTGAGGAAGAAAACGCATCCGAAAATGGACTACTCCGCCTCCGCGATAAACTGCTGGTATTCCTCGGAATCCATCAGATCATCGAGGTCGGTGGCATCCGACATCTCGATCTTCACCATCCAGCCGTCGCCGTACGGGTCGTCGTTGACCAACTCGGTGTTGTCGGGAAGATCGTCGTTGATCTCGGTCACCGTGCCGCTGATCGGCGAGTATATGTCCGACACCGCCTTGACGGATTCCACAACGCCCATCGCCTCGTCCTTGGAAACCGTATCGCCGACCGCCGGCAACTCGACAAAGACGACGTCTCCGAGCTCCTTTTCCGCATGAGCCGAGATCCCGATGGTGGCGATATCGCCTTCCACCAGCACCCACTCGTGCTCTCGCGAATATTTGAGATCGTCCGGGAACTCCATTCTACAACCTCCTAGCCCGCTCGGCTCTGCACCACGGCTCGCTAGCTCCGATCACCCTAAACACCAAATCCCGTCTATCAAGCGGACCGGCGATAGAAGGGCAAGCGGACGATCCGTGCGCTCACCTCTCGGGACCGGATCGCTATCGCAACCTCGGTACCGACCCGGGCCACCTGCGGCTCCACATAGCCGAGGGCGATTCCCTTGCCAAGCGTCGGTGACTTGGTGCCACTGGTAAGCGCCCCGACATCCTTGCCGTCGCTGCGAACGGTGTAGCCTTGCCGCGGCACGCCGCCCTTGGGCACTTCGATCCCCACCAGCCGGCGTCGCGGCCCCTCGCGCTCGTGGCGGGCCAGGGCCTCGGCGGCAATGAAGTCGCCCTTGTCGAGGTGAACCACCCACCCCAGGCGCGCCTCGTACGGCGAAGTATCGAGGTCGAGCTCGTGTCCGTAGAGCGGCAATGCCGCTTCCAGCCTAAGCGTGTCGCGCGCGCCGAGTCCGGCCGGTCCGACCCCATGCGCCTCGCCACGCCCGAGCAGCAGCGCCCAAATCTCGGGACCAGAATCCGCCGGGCAGTACACTTCCCAGCCGTCCTCACCGGTGTAACCAGTACGGGCCAACAGACACTCGCGCCCGGCGAGCTCCGACTCGACAAAGCCAAAAGATGGGATGGCCGCGAGATCCCGGCCGGCGACCTGGGCCAGCAGCTCGGTCGCCAGCGGCCCTTGTAGAGCCAACAGGGCGAGCTCGTCGCTGCGGTCGATCACCTCGGCTCCACCGGCGTGCTCCTGCATATGGGCGACGTCCGTCTCCCGATTGGATGCGTTGACGCAAACCAGGAAGCGATCCTGCGCGTGGCGGTAGACGATGACATCGTCGACGATCCCACCGTCGGTCCTCAGCAGCAGATTGTACTGGGCATGTCCGTCGGAGATCGCCGACACATCGTTGGCAGTCATCCACTGGAGGCGCTCCATCGCACCCGTACCCCGCACTTCCACCTGCCCCATATGACTGACATCGAAGAGCCCCGCCCGCTCGCGCACCATCGTGTGCTCGGCGATGATGCCGTCGTACTGTACCGGCATCTCCCAACCGGCGAACTCGACCAGCCGAGCGCCGGCTTCGCGGTGGGTATCGTAGAGCGGAGTCCGGCGCAGGCTCACTGGATCAACGGGTCGCCAGTCGGCGCGCGGCGGTAACCGTATTGGACAACAGCATCGCTACCGTCATCGGGCCGACGCCACCCGGCACAGGCGTGATGTGGGAAGCGCGCTGCGAGCACGACTCGAAGTCGACATCCCCCACCAGGCGTCCATCCTCGAGACGATTGATCCCCACGTCGATGACGACGCTTCCGTCCCGGATCCACTCGCCTTGCACAAACTCGGGCAACCCGACCGCAGCCACGACGATGTCGGCGCGGCCGACCTCACCGGGCAAGTCCTCGGTGCGGGAATGGCACAGGGTCACGGTGGCGTGTCGCTCGAGCAGCAGCAACGCGACCGGTTTTCCAACCAACAAGCTGCGCCCCACCACCACCGCGCGCGCTCCCTTGAGCTCGGTGCCAATACTGTCGAGAAGCCGCATCACACCGAGCGGCGTGCATGGCCGAAGGCCGTCTTCCCCCGCCATCAGCCGGCCCTGGCTCACCGGGTGTAGGCCATCGACGTCCTTGTCCGGGGAGATCGCGTTGAGGACCGCCCGACTGTCAATCCCCTTGGGGAGCGGAAGCTGCACGAGGATCCCGTGCGCATCGCTGCGTTCGTTGAGTTGCTCCACCAACGAAACGATCTCCTGCTGCGAGACGTCGCCGGGGAGCTCGTGATGCAACGACTCGATCCCGGCCTTGGCGCAGGAGCGACGCTTGTTGCGAACATAGGTCGCCGACGCGGCGTCGTCCCCGACCAAAACCGTCGCCAATCCGGGCGCATAGCCAAACTCGCCTCGAAACGCTTCAACCGCGGCAGCGGTCTCTTCTCGAACCTTCGCCGCCTCCGCCTTGCCGTCGATGATCTCCGCCATAGTCCCTCGTCCGCTTGTGAGCTGCAGCGCGTCTCAACCCATCACTTCGGGGAGCGGCGATCAATCCCGCTGTCGGCCTTGCGTCGACTTCAGGTGAGTTTTCGACCCAGCGATTTCAGTCGCGCCCAGTTGTACTGCCGATTCATGCGAGCGATCAGATGAGCCGAGATCTCCTGCGGGCAAGCCGCTTCACACGCCTCGGTGTTGGTGCAGCTGCCGAAGCCTTCGCGATCCATCGCCTCGACCATGCGCACGACCCGCAGCGTGTTCTCGATCTTGCCCTGCGGCAACTCGCTCAGATGGGCCAGCTTCGCTCCGGTATACAGGGAAGCCGCGGCGTTCTTGCAGCTGGCGACACAAGCCCCGCAGCCGATGCAGGAGGCGGCGTCGAACGCGGCCCTCGCCGCATGGCGAGGGACCAGGATGGAGTTCGCTTCCGGTGCGGCGCGGATGTTCGTGGACACGTACCCGCCCGAACGAGCCACCCGGTCCAATGAGCTTCGATCGACCTTCAAGTCCCGAATCACCGGGAATGCCCGCGCGCGAAAAGGCTCGACCGTAACCAAATCACCGTCCGAGAAGCTCCTCATGTGAAGCTGACAGGTAGTGGTGGCGGCCAATGGACCATGCGCGCGCCCGTTGATCACGACTCCGCAGGTACCGCAGATCCCCTCGCGGCAATCGTGGTCGAACTCGATCGCGCGCTGCCCGGAGAGAATCCTGGACTCGTTGACGTGGTCGAGCGCCTCCAAGAACGACATATCCGGCGCGAGGCCTTCCGGCGCGTGCTCCACGAACTCCCCTGCCGAGTTGGGCCCGTCCTGCATCCAAATTCGGAAAGTGATCTTCATTGCCGGCCTCGATCGTGGCGAGCCGCCGCGGCGCGCCAACCGTGTCGGTGATGGCGGAGCGAGCTCATCGGTAGTCCCTGGTAGCGATCTCGACGAACTCGAAGGCCAGCTGCTCCTGGTGACGCACGGCCTCGCCACCTTCGACGTGCTCCCACGCCGCCACGTGCGCGAAGCTCTGGTCGTTGCGGACAGCCTCGCCGTCGCCCGTTTGGTGCTCCTCGCGAAAGTGCATGCCGCAGGACTCATCGCGTTCCAGCGCGTCCCGGCACATCAGCTCTCCCAACTCGAGATAATCCTGAACACGCAGCGCCTTGTCGAGCTCGCTGTTGGGCTCGCGCGGACCGCCCGGGACCTTCACGTCCTGCTGAAACTCCCGGCGCAGGCGACGGACATCTTCGATCGCCGACCGTAACCCGGCACCGCTGCGACTGATGCCGCATCGATCGGTCAGGATGGCACCAAGCTCGCGATGAAAGTGGTCGACACATCGCGATCCGCCAACTGCGAGCAGCTTGTTTACGCTCTCCTCGGCCTCCTGCGTTGCGTCGCGAAACGCAGGGTGGTCGGTATCGGGCAGAGGCTCGTGCAGGCGAGTGGCCAGGTAGTTGCCAATGGTCGAAGGCAGGATGAAGTAGCCGTCGATGCACGCTTGCAAGAGCGAGTTGGCACCGAGCCGGTTGGCGCCATGGTCGGCGAAGTTGCACTCTCCCAACGCATAGAGCCCGGTGATGGACGACATCAGCTCGTAGTCGACCCACAACCCGCCCATCGAGAAGTGCGCGGCCGGGGCGATCTTCATGGGCTCTCGATAGGCGTCGAGCCCCGTGATCTTTTGGTACATCCCGAAGAGATTGCCGTAGCGCGAGCGAATCACGTCTTCGCCGTGGTTGCGGATGGCATCCCGGAAATCCAGGTAGACCGCGTTCGCGAGCGGTCCTACTCCGTGACCGGCGTCGATCCGCTCCTTGGCGGCGCGTGACGCAATGTCGCGTGGTGTCAAATTTCCGAACGCCGGGTAGCGTCGCTCGAGATAGTAGTCCCGTTCGCTTTCCGGGATCTCGTTCGGGTGCCGCGGGTCGCCCGCTTGCGCCGGCACCCAGATTCGCCCGTCGTTGCGCAGCGACTCGGACATCAGGGTCAGCTTCGACTGGTGAACACCGAGCGGTGGCAGGCTCGTCGGGTGAACCTGTACGAAGCTCGGGTTCGCCAGCAGCGCGCCGCGTTTGTGCGCCTTCCAGATCGCGGTGGCATTGCTGCCCATCGCCAGCGTCGACAAGTAGTAGATCTTGGCGTACCCGCCGGTCGCCAATACCACTGCATGCGCCGCGTGCGCCTCGATCTCGCCGGTGACCATGTCGCGCACCACAACCCCCGCCGCACGCCCGTCGACAACGACGATGTCGAGTAGCTCGTGTCGGCTGAACATCTCGACCCGACCGGCATCGATCTGCCGGTTGAGCGCAGCGATCGTTCCCAAGAGCAACTGCTGGCCGGTCTGCCCCTGCGCGTAAAAGGTCCGCTCGACCTGAACCCCACCGAACGAGCGGTTGGCGAGGACGCCGCCGTACTCTCGCGCAAACGGAACGCCCTGGGCGACGCAGGTATCGATCAAATCAACCGAGAGCTCCGCCATTCGGTAGACGTTCGCCTCGCGCGAGCGAAAGTCACCGCCCTTGACCGCGTCGTAGAACATCCGCCAGACGTTGTCGCCGTCGTTCTGGTAGTTCTTGGCAGCGTTCACCCCGCCTTGCGCCGCGACCGAATGGGCTCGACGCGGGCTGTCGTGAAAGCTGAACGCCTTGACCGAGTACCCGAGCTCGCCCAGGGCGGCAGCCGCGCCGCCGCCGGCCAAGCCGGTGCCGATGACGGCGATCTGGAATCGCGAGCGGTTGGCGGCGTTCACCAACTTGCAGTGAGCCTGGTAGTAACTCCACTTGCGCTCGATGGGGCCGTCGGGGATTTTCGCGTCAGGTAGCGCCATTACGACCTCAAGTACAGAAACACAGGCATGACGCCGAAGCCCAAGGTCAACGAAACGGCCAAGCCGTACCCCAAGTACCGGCTCCACTTGGCGTAGGTCGGATGCGAAATCCCGACCGAACGCAGCCCGCTGTAGACGCCGTGCAACAGGTGGAGTCCCACCGCTACGACACCGAGCACGTAGAGTAGGACCTTCCAGCCCTTGGCAAACTCCCGCTTCACCAGGGCGAAGAGATCCGGACGCCCAGCCGAATCGAGCGCGAGATCCCCACCGAACTTGAAAGGCCACCAGAAATCTCGCAAATGCACGACGAGAAAGACCAGGATGATGGCGCCCCACAGCTCCATGTGGCGCGAGTACCACGGTGCCAGTCCCGCCGGTGACTGATCACGGTAACCGTCGCCGGCGGATCGCCGGTTGTCGATCCCGATCCACAGCGCCAGCAGGGAGTGCGCGATCAAGCAAATGTAGGTGAGCCAC
>JANQHZ010000371.1 GCA_028282445.1 Candidatus Binatia bacterium
CCTCCGATCGCGGCACCGAGGACGAGCCGTTGCCGCCGCTCGGCTCTCCGGGCGCTCGGATCGTCAACAATACGATTTACGGACACGGCGAGTGGGGCAATGAGATCGGCGAGCCCAACGCCGGATCGCCAGGCGCGGTGGTGCTGAACAACATTCTCCAAAACAACGGACGCGACACTCCTGACGAGCTACCCGGTGAGATTGGGGTGCTGAACGAATCCGACGGTGGGGTGCCGTCGACGTGCGGCTACGTCGCGGGGTTCAATCTCGTTCGCAACGAAGGGGATGGTCAAAACTACGGTCCGAGCACTCCGTTCAACGTCTACGACCTCAACCTTGCCGCGAATTTCGTCCAACCCGGTGTCGTCGAGGGGTTCCGTCTGCGCGCCGGCAGCCCCGCGCTCGATGCCGGCTACGCCGACGTCGAAGTCGTCCAGATTTCCGGAACGACCCGGCAAACCGGGGTGATCGACACCGGACGAGCGGATCTCGGGTATCACTACGCAGCGGACCAGAACGGAACGCCGCGTATCGACAACACCATCATGCCGATCTACGTCAGGGAGAGTGGCGACGACGATAACTTCCCGCCGGTGACGCCCGACCAGGCCTTGGCCAGCATTCGCCGCGCCGCGCGCGACTTTGCCCGAGCTGGAGTCGAGATCGTCGTGGGACCGGGAACGTATCGCGAAGGGCAAATCAGCGTGCGCAGCGACGATCCCTCGGGCAGCTATCTGTTTCGGGCCGATCCTTCCGGGCGCCGGACCGGGGATTTGCCGGGGCCGGTCCGAGTGGCGGCCGACTGCGACGGCGAGCCGTGCGACACGGCATTCCTGGTGCAGTCGAGCTGCGGCATTCGCATCGAGGGGTTCCAGGTCACGGGCGCTCGCGAGGCGGGCATCTTCATCGGAGACGGAGCCGACGAGGCCTTCATCGCTCACAATCAGGTGTTCGACAACTTGCAGCGCGGTATCCAGGTAACCAACGCCGCCGACGTTCGGATTTTCAATAATCTGGTGTACGACAACGGGGAGTCTGGAGCCGGTGGTGGAATTCAACTTGGCGGCCGTTGCCCGGTCGACGAGCCGGACTGCACGGACGCCGGTTCCCCGAGAGCGGTCGTGACCTTCAATACGGTCGTGGGCAACGAGGTGAACGGTATCTTCGTCGGTGCGGGTGCGGGCGACTCGAGCATGGCCGAGGTTCGCTACAACATCTCGATCGACAATCGGCTGGGCAACGCGGTGCAGGTCGGCAACAACTTGACTCGCGAGCGCCATCTGGTCGGCTTTCAGAACGGCTTCAACGTGCTCGATTCGTTCAGCGACTTCCGCGAGGTCGACATGGACTTCGACTACTTCTGGCCGGGCCTGGGCGAACCTCTCTTCGAAGATGCCGACGCCGCGCGCTTCGAGCTGGACCCGCGCGGGATCGCCGCGATCGACGCGGCCGAGGGGGTAGGCGCGCGAGACGTAGGATTGGATATCCGCAGCACGCGCCTCGACCGGGCTCCGGACGAAGGGGTGGCGGACCTCGGCTACCACTATCCGATTCTAGACGTGCAGCTTCCCGGGGATTGCGACGGCAACGGAGTGGTTACGGTCTCCGAGCTGGTGACGGGTGTGAATATCGCACTCGAACGCAGGCCGTTGGAGGACTGCCCCGCCTTCGACACGGATGGCGACGGTCGAGTCGGGATTCAGGAACTGGTGCAGGCAGTCAACGCGGCGTTGATCGTCAACTGAGGGTGGTTCGCGGTGGTTCGCGGAGCACGCAAGGTCGTATACACGATCAACCGGATGGATATGGGCGGAAGCCAGACGCACCTGTTGCAGGTGTTCCGGCTGCTCGACCGCCGGCGCTTCGATCCGGTGTTGTACTGTCTGTCGGGGCAGGGCGCGTTGCTCGATGAGGTCCGAGAGATTGGGGTACGGGTCGTGGATGCCGGTGTTCGCTCCGGCTTCAAGTCACCGGCGATCGTTCCCGCTACTCTGCGCATGGCCCGAAGGCTGCGTTCCGAAGCTCCGGCGATCGTGCACAACTACTTGCTGCGGGCGAACGCGGTCGGTTCGGTAGCCGCGCGACTCGCGGGGGTCCCGGTGGTTCTCGCCAGCAAGCGGGGTTGTCACGAGATGCGGGGTTGGGAGCTGCGTGGCGCGCAGCTCGGCAACGCGTTGAGCCGGTGTGTGACCGCAAACGCCGAAGCGGTGCGCCAGTTCGTGCACGTCGACGAGGCCTGTCCGTTGGAAAAGATGGTGGTCATCCCGAGCGGCATCGACACCGATCGTTTCCAGCCGCTCGGTCTGGTCGACGCAAAGGAGCGCATAGGCGTCCGAAGTGCAGATCCTGTCGTGGGAATCGTGACGCGGATGCGGGTTCGCAAGGGGGTCGAAGAGTTCCTCAGTGCGATGGCTCGTGTTCGCGAGCGCATCCCGGGGGTTCAGGTGGTGGTAGTTGGCGAGGTCGAGTTGGACGACGAGCTGGCTGCAATGGTCGAGTCGGCCGGTATGGGCGACGACCTGCATCTGTTGGGGCGACGCTCGGATATGCCCGAGGTTTTGTCGGCGTTCGATCTCTTCGTGCTGTCGTCTCACGACGAAGGGATGTCGAACGCGATCCTCGAAGCGATGGCGATGGAGATCCCGGTCGTGGCGACGGATGTTGGCGGAACGGGCGAGGTGATCGAGGACAAAGTCAGCGGTCGATTGGTGCCACCCAAAGTGGTGGAACCGCTGGCGGAGGCGATTTGGGAAGTGTTGGCGGACGCGAACACGATGCGATCGATCGGCGAAAGGGGACGTTCGATTGTCGTTGAGAAGTTCTCGTCGCGATCGATGGTCCGTCAAATGGAAGAGCTGTACGACACGTTGTTGGAAGGCGGCCGGTACTAACCGGCCAACAGGGTCGAGATTCGAGACAGCGACTCGAGAGCAAGGGGGCAATAAGATGGAAGTTACCTACGTTGGGCACGCGTGCATGATGATGCATTCGGGGGGCAAGACGATCCTCATGGATCCGTGGCTTACCGATCCGACCTACCATGGGAGCTGGTGGCATTACCCCCCGCTCCAGATCGGCATCGATGAGCTGCCGAAGATCGACTACCTGTACATCTCGCACGAGCATCCGGATCACTTCGATCCTCCGACGCTGGAGCGGTTGGACAAAGACGTGGAAGTCGTCATCGCCAACTTCAAGCGCAAGCGCTTTCGCGATCGCATCCATTCCCATGGTTTCGAGAAGATTACCGAGCTCGACTTTCATAAGGACTACTCCCCGGAGGGGGCTGGAATCACCCTGCGGATGATTTCTCCGGATCGCGCTTGGGACGATAGTGCCATCTTGGTGCGAGACGACCGACACACGATCTTCAACGTAAACGACTGCCACCTCGGCGAGGATACTCTTCGGGCTCTGGGCGAGCAGTTCGATATCGACCTCGCGTTCCTCACTTTTACCGGGGCCAGCCAGTATCCGAACTGCTTCGATTTCCCGCCGGAGTCTCGACGCGAGCGAGCGCTTGCTTCGAAGCGTTCGCACGTCGAGGAGTTCGTCAACTGGGCCAAGTTGCTCAAGACGAAGCGAGCGGTCCCCGCAGCAGGGAATTTCGCTTTTGTTGCGAAGGACCAGCTGGTGATGAACGACCCCAACTACGCCAACACACCGGGCGATGCGATCGAGGCGCTGACGGCGGGCGCGCCGGACGTCGAGGGGTTGCAAATGAACCCGGGTGATCGGTGGAGCGAAGAAAAGGGGCACGAGCGACTGAAGCCGGCGCCGGACTGGAGCCGTCGACTGGACGACATCGCGGAGATGAGCGAGCGCCTGCAGGACAAGGTCGCCGCCTATTACGCTACGGAAGAAGCTGCGAAACCTGGACTGTACGAGCGTTTCCGCGCCCACTTTACCAACCACATCGAGCGTGACCGGGCGGCCTCGAGCGAGATCGGTATCACGGTTTGGTGGCAAGTCGAGGGACCGGAAGGTGGCGATTGGTACATCGACTTCAAACGCGACGGGGATTGGGTACAGAGGGGCGTGCCGGAAGACTGGAACCTTCGCATCGCGATGCCGGAGTCCCTGGTCGAGCTCGGCGTTTCCGGGGAAGCGATCTGGGACAATCTGATCCTGTCTTTTCGAGCGCGATTGGCGCGTCGACCCGACGTCTACATGCAGGTCTTCTGGACCTGGTTCTGCAAGCTCTGACGTGAACCGTAGTACCGTCGGGGAGCCGTCGTGAGACGGGTCTCCGAACCGAACCTCGATCCGTGGTTGATCGGGCTGTTGCTCTTTGCGGCTGTGCTGTTCGTAGCGCAGCTTTCTTGGGGACTGCCGAACGGCAATTCCTCATGGGCGGCGGACGCGATCGGTCCGGTGACGACGCTGGGGCTCGTCTACCGCTCGTTTTCGGAATGGAACTCGGGTTGGTACTTTTTTAAGTACCCGCTGGGATATCCTTTCCTCCTGTTTCTGGTTGCGAGCCCCTATCTCGGCTGGCTGTTCGTGACTGGGAGGTGGAAGTCTCCGACCACCGAGTATCCGTACGGCTTCGAGGACCCGGAAGCCGCGATGTTGGCGATGTCGATGGCCGGTCGTGTTCTCAACGTGGCGTTTGCTTTGGGCGTGGTCGCCGTCAC
>JANQHZ010000410.1 GCA_028282445.1 Candidatus Binatia bacterium
TCGGCGGGACCCATTCGGGGCAATCGGCGTAAATCGAAAACGGAAGCTCGATAAATCGACGGACGTGCTGCCGGTCGGCAGTGTTGAGTTTCTCGACTCGAATCATGACAGCTCTGCTGGAGTCTGCTCGCGGCACAAGCATCGCGAGCCAGGAAGCGATGACCGGACCGCCGGACAATCCGTCCGGGTCAGTGCGTATCGGGCCCCGTGAAGGTCTCACCCCATTTCCGAAAGACCGTCTTCTGTTTGGCGTAGAGCATCCACCGGACGCCCGGGTGCGATACGGAGACGCGACGGAACTGGTCGGCCCACCAGTCCGGCGAACGGATGGTGCAATGCGCGTTCTCGCCATTGGGTAGCGACTTTCGAGCGGGGTAACAGGCGGCGACCCCGTAGACGAAACGCTCGGCGTGGCGAAACAACTCGTGCAGGACCCAGGGAATGTCTTCTTCCGGGATGTGCTCGAGAACGTCCGTCGTGATCACCCCGTCAAAGGTGCCGTCCGGCTCCTCGGCGAATGGCGGATACGCCGGGTCGTAGCAGGTGACGCGCGGATTGCCCCATGCCGCCAGCGTCTTTGTCCGACTGCCGGCGGGTTCGCCCGCCAGCGCCTCGTAATGCAAGCCCTTACCCGATCCGTAATCGAGAATCGTCGAAGAACCCGTCGCCTGAACGAGCCCCGCGATGCGGTCGACGTGCTTCGGCATCGAGTGACCGTCGAAGGTCCTGGCCGGATCGGCCCCCTCTTCCGGAGCTCCCTTTTCGTGCAGGTGTGCGTATTGCTCGACCATCTCGGCAAAGCGGCGCGACGGGCGCTCCTTGGTGAAAGCCGTGAACCCTGCCGCATCCGCTTCCCGCTCGAGGCGATCCCAGACCTCCGCATCCTTGTGATCGCGGTACTTCAATTGCTCCGGGAAGGGTCTCCAAGGCTGGGTTTGCAGAGTCGTGAAGTGGAAGACCTTCGAGCGCCCCGGGGTGTACTCGCGGTCGCGGGCGTTCCAATCGCCGGGAAGCTCGCCCCAACAGTCGGCAACCTCGAGCGCGACGTGCCGGAAGTGTTTCTTCTTTTTCTTCTGGGCGTCGGCGTAGTGCCATATGCGCGCCATCTTCTCGCAATCCAACAGCATCACCGACGTCTCCTGCCGGCTCAGGCTGAGATAGCCGTGCGGCCCCATGTCCATGTCGAAGAGCTCGGCAGGATCGCCAAGATAGATCTGATCGACGTCGTTGTAGATGGCGCGGCCGGCTCCGCCGGCCATTTCGGGAATGGCGAAACGGTAGCAGGTGAATCCAGTCTTCCATCGTCGACGATCGAATCCCTCGAGATCCTTCATCAGATAGATCTCGTACACGCGCGACGGGTCACGCACTTTCGTCACCGACCAGATAAAGACCCGCTCCGCGCGGTACTGGGCGGGCTCGGTACCCACGTAGATGCGAACCGGCGGACCGCCGTGGGGCTCCACTCCGGGCTCGACGTCCAGCCGCACGCACTCCGGTCGGCTCCGAATCCCAGGGCCGCGATGCCATCCCGAAAACAA
>JANQHZ010000464.1 GCA_028282445.1 Candidatus Binatia bacterium
GCCGAAGACGGGGACGCGGCGATCGTCTGCGCACCCATCACCGTCGTCTCGAGATAGGGGACGGCAGCCGCGGTTCGACCGACTTCTTCGAGAATCAGGCAGAGATCGAGGAAGCCCAGCCCGCCGCCGCCGTACGTCTCCGGCAGAGCCAGGCCGATCAGGCCCGCCTGGCCCAGGTTCGTCCAGAGCTCGCGATCGAAACGCGGTTCGTCCGAGCGCTCTAGCGCCCGCAGGCGTTCGTGCGTCGAACCGTCTTCCAAAATCTTCTTCGCCAGGTCGACGATCTCGTGCTGCTCTTCGCTAATCTCAAAATCCATCAGATATGCTCCGTCACCACTGTCTTTCCCCAGTCTGGGGAAATGAACCTCGTAGGGCGGCCCTCGGGCCGCCAAGGCTGTTCGCTCGCACCCGTGCTCAATCGAGGGATCAACCGCGCAAGGCGCGCGGCAGCCCCAAGCCAAACATCGCGATCAAGTCGCGCTGGATCTCGTTGGTGCCACCGCCGAAGGTGAGAATGATCAGGCTGCGGTAGAGCGTCTCGAGCTTCGCCGACGCCACCATCTCCGGCGAATCGTAGGTGAGGTAGGAGCGCGGTCCGACGACTTCCATCAGGTAGCGAAACGCATCGAGGTAGAACTCGGTCCCGAAAACCTTGATCGACGAAGCGTCGGCGACATCGAGCGAACCTTTGGTCCCCGTCCACGCCACCTTCCAATTGATCAGCTTCAGGTATTCCAGGCCGGTGCGAACCTTCGCGAGGTTGATCTGCACCCACTCCTGGTCGATGACGCGTTCGCCGTTGGCACGCTTGGTCTCTTTGGCCCAAGCCACCACTTCGTTGTACGCCCCCTCCAGCATACCCGGCGCGCACAAAGTCACGCGCTCGTGATTGAGCTGGTTGGTGATCAGCTTCCAACCGCCGTTGAGCTCGCCGACGAGGTTGCTCGCCGGCACGCGGACGTCTTCGAGGAATACGGTGTTGATGTCGTGCTGCGACAGCAGGTGCATCGGATCGACCTTGATTCCCGGCGTCTTCATGTCGGCGAGGATCATCGAGATGCCCTTGTGCTTGGCGGCATCGGGGTCAGTCCGACAAGCCAGCCACACGTAGTCGGCATCGCTGGCGAGACTGGTGAAAATCTTCTGTCCGTTGATGACGAACTCGTCGCCGTCGCGGTCGGCGCGGGTCGACAGCGCCGCCAGGTCGGTACCGGCGTTCGGCTCGGTGTAGCCGATGCAGAAGTGGATCTCGCCCTTGAGGATTCTGGGCAGGAAGAAGTCCTTCTGCTCGGTCGAGCCGAACTGCATGATCGACGACCCCACCGTGTTGATGGTCAGCATCGGCACCGGCGCGCCGCATCGCATCGACTCATCGAAGAAGATGAACTGCTCGATGTGCGAGCGTCCCTGACCGCCGTACTCCTTCGGCCAGCCGACGCCGAGCCAGCCGTCTTCGCCCATCTGGCGGACGATCGACCGCGTCGTTTCTCCGATCCCGTGCTCGACCTGAAGCTGTCGGCGAATCTCGGGAGTCAACAGCTTCCCGTAATAGTCGCGCAGCTCGGCCTGCAGCGCCTGCTGCTCCTCGCTGTAACCGATGTACATTTTGAGCTCCTTGAAAGTGAAACGGACGCCCAGAACAGGGCACTTCCTACCGACTAACGTGAGATCCCGGGTCCGTCAAACGATCGTTTGGGTAGAGAGCGGAACCGCAGATGAACACAGATACACGCAGATGGGTCAGGTAGAGAGTCCGACCGTCTCGAGCCGAACGCGAGCCAATCAGCGTTGATTTGCGTTCATCTGCGGTTCCAATAACCCCCTACGCCAGGGTTCCACCGTCGACGCGGATCGACTCGCCGTTGATGTGCACACCCTCATCGGAGGCCAGCATCGCGATCACGTTCGCCACCGTCTCCGGTCCGCGCGGGATATCGAGCGGCATGTGGCGCTCGATCAGCTTGAAATCGAGATTCTCCGGCAGCGCCTGGCGCGTCGTCATCGCGGTCTTGATCGACCCCGGCGACACGGCATTGGCGCGCAGCCCCTTCTTGCCGTACTCGACCGCCAAAGTGCGGGTCAGCGCCATCACCCCCGCCTTGCTCGCGCCGTAGGCAGCACCGTAGGGCATGCCGGCGATCGCCGAGGTCGAGGACGTGTTCACGATACTGCCCTTGCTGGCGAGGAGATGGGGGAGGGCAGCCTGGCAGAAGAGAAATGTGCCGGTCAGGTTGATCGCCAACACCTGATCCCACCGCTCGAGACTCAGCTCATGAGTGTGATCGAGGCTCAGAATTCCGGCGATATTGATCAGAACGTCGAGCTTGCAGAGCTCGTCGACACAATGCTGAACGGCACCCGCGACCTGGCCCGGATCGCTGACGTCGCAAGTTCTGTGGAGGACCTTGCCTCCACCGCCGCCGCAGAGCTCAGCCGTCTCGGCCACCGCCTCGGCCTGAACGTCGAGCAGAAGAAGACTCGCGCCCTCCGAAGCCAGCCGCTGCGCGGTGGCGCGCCCAATCCCAGCCGCCGCGCCTGTGATCAATCCAACTTTGTCTTCAAATCGCTTCATAAGAACCTCCA
>JANQHZ010000510.1 GCA_028282445.1 Candidatus Binatia bacterium
TTCCAAGCGGAGCAATGCCGCACCGGTCTCGACCTGCACATTGGGCTGAATCAGCAACTCGCGCACACGCCCCGGGCCGGGGGCAACGACCGGAATCTCAGTCTTCATCGCCTCCAACGACAGCAGCCGATCGCCGGCCTGAACCTCGTCACCGGGCTCGACGTGAATCGCCAACACGACAGCGGGAGAAGCCGCTCGAATCAAACCACCCTCATCGTGCGCGATACGATGAGAGACGCCGTCCACTTCCACGAGGTGAGAGAATCCCTGAGAAGCCGAGACGATGCGAAAGCGGCGCCCGTCGCGGTGAATACTACTCTCGTGTTCGGTGTGACGCTCGACTCGCATCTCGACCCTGACACCGTCGACATCCACCCGGTAGCGGTCCGGAGCCAGGCAGCGGACGCGCATACGGTAGGTATGGCCCCGATGGCGCAGCTCGACGGCGCGGGACAGGTCCTTGGCAACGGTGGGACGCCCTCGCGCCGCCGAGGTGAGAAAACGCGACCGTTCGACCGCTACTTCTTCACGGTAGACGTCGATCGCCGCGCTCAGCAGCGCGACGTCGCCCCCCCGACGCGGCAGAAAGTCCTCGGATCGCGTTTGCTGGTCCAACCACCCGATGTCGTACGCATCGCCGGCATTGACTTCATCCATACCGGCCAGATGAAGCAGGAAGGACTTGTTGGTGGTGCCGCCGCCGAGGACGATCGCGCACTCGCGAAGAGCGCGCCGTAGACGCCCCATCGACTCGGCGCGGTCACGCCCATGCGCAATGATCTTGGCGATCATCGAGTCGAACTCGGGCGGCACCCGGTCACCCTCCGCGATACCGGTGTCGACCCGCACCCCGGGCCCGATCGGGACTCGGAAGAGATCGACCGAGCCCGGCGCCGGGGAGAACGAGCTCTCCGGATCTTCCGCGTTCAAGCGCGCCTCGATCGCATGCCCGCGCGACACCGGCGGGTCTCCCGACAGACGCCCGCCCTCGGCCACGTGCAGTTGCAGCTTGACCAGATCGACGCCGGTAGTGATCTCGGTGACCGGATGCTCCACCTGCAGCCGGGCATTGACCTCCATGAAAGAGAATCGCTTGTCGACAGGATCGTACAGGAACTCCACGGTACCCGCGTTCTGGTAACCGGCCACCGCACCCAAGCGCGCCGCCGCATCGCGCACCTCTTGGTCTTGCGCGGCCGTCAGTACCGGCGACGGCGACTCCTCGAGCACCTTTTGCTGGCGCCGCTGGAGGCTGCAATCGCGAACGCCCAGGGCCCATACCGCGCCATGCTTGTCTCCGATGATCTGCACCTCGATGTGGCGTGCTCCGCTGACCAGCCGCTCGAGAAACACGGTTGCGTCGCCGAAGCCTTTGAGCGCTTCCGAGCGCGCCGAATGGAACGCTTCCTCGAGCTCGGCGAGGGAATGTGCCTTGCGGATCCCCCGACCACCACCGCCGGCCGTCGCCTTGACCATGAGCGGGAAGCCCAGCCGTTCCGCCTGGCTGCGCGCATCTTCGATCGTCTCCACCGGACCGCCACTCCAAGCGGCCACCGGCACATCGGCCTGCTCCGCCATCCGCTTCGAAGTGATCTTGTCGCCCAGCTTCCGCATCGTATCGCCGGTCGGACCGACGAAGGTCAATCCGCGCTCGGCGCACAGGTCGGCAAACGCGGCATGCTCGGCGACAAAGCCCCATCCGACCCAAACCGCATCGGCGCCGGTCTCTTCAATCGCCCGCATCAGGCGATCAAAATCGAGATAACTACTCTTGCGCTGACCGTCGCGCTCGTCGACGAAGAACGGATCGCCGAGGTCGCTGCGCAGATCGGCCTCGCGGACGAACATCGAACCGCGGTCCGTCGTGGTGTAGAGCGCGACGCTTTCGACGTTGCGCCCGACTTCAGCTCCGTAATCCCGAGCTGCTCGGACAAAGCGCATCGCGGCTTCGCCGCGGTTGACGATAGCTACCCTTCGAATCTCTGCCATAGCGATCCTACCTACTCACGCTTTCAAGCCATCGGTGGCGCTTCGCAGCGGCGCCACCGACGATTCGTCGAGGGCGACTGGAAGCTCGATGGTTCGGTAACCGGTCATACGGACCAAGACCGCACCCGACTCGTCGACGACGTCGACATCGAAGCCGCCCGCCCCTTGCGAAACGATCGCAAACACCGGTGCCGCGGTTTCCTGGCCAAAGACCTCGACGCTGTCGATGGCGTGGGGAAGTCCCATCCGCCCCTGCGTTCCGATCTCCCACAATCCGGCCGTCTGAAAGCACAGCTCGACCAAGCGGGGAGCGGCGTGCAGTCGATCGCCGCCCTCGCTCATCGCGTCGGGGAGATCGGAGGCCATACGGCCGATGAGCGACGAGCCGTTGCGCCACACTCGTTCCAACACCTGATACGCGGGCCCGTGGAAATACACGCGATAGATGTCTTCGGCGACGGCACCGTCGTCCCCGTCTGCGCTGGGCGCCTCGAGCTTGGGAGCTTCGCTCGAATCGATCGGGCTTACCGTCGCAACGAAATGCTCGGTTTCCTGGATCGCCCCGGTCGGAAGCTCTCGCCGTCCGAGCAACCGACAGCGCGCTTCGACGAGCGCTCCGCCGCCCACCGGCAAAACATGGATCGACAACGCACGCTCCTCGTCCCGGTAGAACTTGAAGGGCGCGAGGAAGCGTACGTCGCGTAGACTGAGCGGGCCGTCGCCCGACGCCAACAAACGCGAAACCTCCGCGAAAGTTTCCATTCCCATCACACCGGGAAGCACCGCGGTGCCGTCGATCTTGTGATCGTAGAGAAACGCTTGCCGCGTGGGGTCGAGAGAGGTCTCGACTTCGACACCGGACAGAACGCCGGCGCCGACGACTCGGCCAACCATCGGCAGCGCGGCCGCCGCAGCGGTCAGAGCGGCGATATCGACCCCTCCGCTCGCATCCCACTCTTCCAGCAACACTCCCAACCGACCCGCGACCAGAACTTCCCCGCGTCGCGCGCCGGCGGTGAGCTCGCGGCGGATAAATGGAATCCCCACGCCGGGTGGGAGCATGTCGATGCCCGCGGTCTTCATCATCTGCGGGATC
>JANQHZ010000533.1 GCA_028282445.1 Candidatus Binatia bacterium
TCGGAGGGCGGACATCTGCCTTGGGCTCGGTGGCGGCAGCCGTCGCGTCGCCGTCGATCCGGGCAACCCGATCGCCGACGCCGACCGTGTCGCCCTCGGCGCTGTCGAGGTGAATGACGCCGGCGACGGGCGCGGGAATCTCGACGCTAGCCTTGTCGGTCTCGAGCTCCAGGATCGGCTCGTCTTGCGCGACCGAGTCGCCGTCTTTCTTCATCCAGCGGACGATCACCCCCTCGGTGATCGACTCGCCGAGCGTCGGTATCCTTACCTCTTGCATCGAGTCGTTTCCGTCCTCTCGTCAGATGATCTTGAACGCGCGGTCCAGGACTTCGGTCTGTTCGTGGGCGTGCTGCTTGTAGGAGCCGGTCGCCGGGCTCGCCGCCTCGTCGCGTCCGGCGTAGCGGATCGGCCGCGACTCGCCGAGGAAGCACGGAAGCCGCATCGAGACGAATTGCCAGGCTCCCATGTTCCACGGTTCCTCTTGCACCCAGCAGATCTCGGCGGTTTCGGGCGCGGCCTTGACGGCTTCGACGACCTCTTCGGCCGGGAAGGGGTAGAGCTCTTCGACGCGAACGATGGCGACGTCGGGTCGTTGTCGTTCTTCGCGCTGCGCTACCAGGTCGTAATAGATCTTGCCGCTGCACAGGAGCACGCGGGTTGTTTCGGTGCCTGCGGTGGGGTCGGGGATGACGGGGCGGAAGGTTCCCTCGGTGAACTCGTCGCAGGCCGATCGGGCGGCGCCGAGTCGCAGCAGGCTCTTTGGGCTCATCAGGACCAGCGGCTTGCGAAAGTTGCGAAGCTGTTGCCTGCGCAGAGCGTGAAAGTACTGCGCCGGGGTGGTGAGATTGCACACCTGTAGGTTGTCGTCGCCGCACAGTTGCAGGAAACGCTCGAGGCGGGCGCTGGAGTGTTCGGGGCCTTGCCCCTCGTATCCATGCGGCAGGAGCATTACCAAGCCGCTCATTCGTTGCCACTTCGATTCGGCCGAGGCGATGAACTGGTCGATGGCGACCTGTGCGCCGTTGGCAAAGTCGCCGAACTGCGCTTCCCAGATGACCAGGTTGCGCGGGTCCGCCGAGCTGAACCCGTACTCGAAGCCGAGCGCCGCCGCTTCCGACAGCATGCTGTCGGCGACCGTAAACCAACCCTGGTCATGCTCGAGATGTTGGAGCGGGATGAAGTTCTCGTCGGTCCGCTGATCCGTGAGCACGGCGTGGCGTTGGCTGAAGGTTCCGCGACCGCTGTCCTGGCCGGTCAAGCGGACGTTGACCCCGGCGCTGAGCAACGAACCGATCGCCAACATCTCGGCGCATGCCCAGTCGACCTTGCCCTCGCCCTCGAGCATGGCGACGCGGTCGTCGATCAGTCGCTGCGCCTTGCGGTGAACGTGGAAGCCCTCCGGCACGCGGCGCGCCTTGTCGGCGATGTTGTACAGAGTTTCGTGGTCGAGGGCGGTTTCGGCGCTGCGGTCCTTGCCGGCCCAGGTCATTCCCTCCCAGACGCCGCCCAGGGCGAACACCTCTTGCCGCGGGAGGAAATCGCGTGCGTACTCGAGAGCGTCGTCAAACAGCTCGCGCTGCTCGCGGTGCAACGCGTCGGCTTCCGCTTGGCTCACAATGCCGGCCTGAACGAGCCGCTTCGAATAGATGTTGCGGACCGATTCCACTCGCTTCACCCGTTGGTAAACGCCAGGGTTGGTGAACGTAGGATCGTCCGCTTCGTTGTGGCCGTGTTTGCGGTAGCACACCAGGTCGATGATGACGTCCTTTTTGAATCGATGGCGAAAGCGCGCCGCGACTCGCGCCGCCTGGACTCCGGCTTCGGGATCATTGCCGTTGACGTGGAAAACCGGCGCCTGGATGAACTTGCCGATATCGGAGGGGTAGCGTGTGAAGCAGTAGTCGGATGGCGACGCGGTGAAGCCGACGCGGTTGTTGATGATGATATGGACGGTACCTCCGGTTCGGTAGGCGGGGAGCTCGGAGAGAGCCAGTGTTTCCGCGACCACGCCCTGACCGGTGAAGGCTGCGTCGCCGTGGAGCAAGAGCGGCATGACGAGTGAGCGGTCGCGGTCTTTGAGATGGCGCTGCTTGGCGCGCACGATGCCTTCGACGATCGGGTCGACCGCCTCGAGGTGACTCGGGTTGGACAGCAGCGACACGTGGACTTCTTTACCGAGTCGGGTGGTGTGATCGCGGGCGTAGCCGAGGTGGTACTTGACGTCCCCGTCGCCCTGGATATCGGCGGGCAGGAAGCTGCCCTCGAATTCCGAGAAGATCATTTCGAAGGACTTGCCGAGGACGTTGGCCATCACGTTGAGACGACCGCGGTGCGGCATGCCGGCGACGATCTCCGATACTCCCAAATCGCCCGACACCTCGATCAAGGTGTCGAGCATGGGGATCAGAGCCTCACTGCCTTCGAGCGAGAAGCGCTTCTGGCCGACGTACTTCGTGTGAAGAAACTCCTCGAAGCCGGTCGCCGCGATGAGCTTCTTGAGGATGTGGATGCGGTCGTCGCGCGCCAGCTCGGGTTCGTTCAGTCCCGGTTCGATTTCGTCCTGCAGCCAACGTCGCTGGGCATCGTCATCAATGTACATGTAGTCCGGGCTGATCGTCCGGCAGTACGTGGCGCGCAGTACCTCGACGATCTCGGAGAGTGGCGATTCCACCTCACCGCCCGCGCCCGGGAATTTGAAGCGCTTGGCGAGGTCGGACTCGTCGAAGCCGAACTGCCCGAGACGCAGCAGCGGGTGGTCGCTCGGCGGGTCGCCGAGCGGATCGAGGTCGGCGATCAGGTGGCCGAGCTCGCGGTAGGAGTGGATCAGATCGAAGACGCCGACCTGGCGCTCTGGCTGCCTGGGGCCGCCGTTGCGTTGGGTGCCGACCTCGAAGCCGGCGAAGAAGTGAGCCCAGTCCTCCCCGACCGACTGCCGGTCGCTCCGGTAGCGGTTCCAGAGCTCGTCGATGTAGCCGGGGTTGGCGCGTAGTACCGAGTCGAGATCCATAGGGTCGACGTTAGCAACTTTGCAGCAGGGGCGCACTGCTCCCCGGCCGATTCTGCCCAGAATACGGGGCTCTCAGGCGGTCCAGTGCCAGGTCCGTTGACTTCAATTCGTCGATCAGACACCGTAAGTCAGTGATCGAAGGGGGTTCAGAGAGCACGGCTTCGGAGCCGGTCGGCGTCGCCCAGGGACGCCGCCTATCGCACACGCCGGCGTCCGCCCCGTGTTCGGAGCGCAGCTCCTTGATGAACGTCGGGAGGCGGGTCGACTACGCCATCCGCGCGTTGGCTTACCTGGCCGGCCAAGACTCCGAACGCCTGGTGCGACGCTCGGAAATCGAGGCGAAGCAGGGGATTCCCCGCCATTTTCTCTCCAAGATCCTGCGCGCTCTGGTGGGCGCCGGCTTTCTCGAGTCGGTGGCGGGTGCGCGGGGTGGATTTCGCTTGCGCAAGCCGGCGGCGGAGATCAGCTTCCTCGAGGTCTACGAGTGTTTCGAGGGCGAGCTCTGCCTGATCGAATGCCTGCGTCAGGACGGCTCGGCCTGCGATTTCACTCCCGTCTGTACGCAAATCGACGTGTGGCGGACGGCCCGTCAGAAGCTCTTCGACTACCTCGGTTCGGTGTCGATCGCCGACGTCGCGGACGGCGCCGGGCTCGGCGGCCGTCTCGATCGCAACGGCGACGGCGGCCTGTCGTAGCCGGCGAGTTGGCGCCGCACGGCGCCTTACGCGGCGAGCCGCGTCTCGGCATCGGTTCGACCCGATCGTTGGCGTTCCTCGTGCGCGCCGGGTTTCCCGTTCGAACCCTCGATCCGTCGCTTCGACCCGCGCGGCTTGATCGATCGGGAGGAAATGAGATCCTCGAAGAGTAGTGCAATTTGGGGAACAACCAAGGGGGACGCCATGAGACGTATACTCATCTCGATCGTCACCATCGCGATCGCGGCTACTGCTGTGGCACTGCCGCTATCAGGCGGCGGGCCGGCCGATACGGACTGTCACGCGGAATTCGCCACCACGCGGATGAAGCTCAACTATCCGCCTCTAAATCCGCAGAGCCCTGCGCCGCGTACAGAAGTGCGCTGTTTTGACGGCGACCCGGGCTGCGACTCGGACGGTACGGTCGACGGCTCGTGCGTCTTCGACATCGACGTTTGCCTGCGCAATCAGGATGCGGAGTTGCCGGCTTGCAGCCCGCAAGATGTCGTCGCGGCGAGCGCGAGCGAGAGCGGCTTGAGCGGCGCCCTGGCGGCGCTGCTGCCGGCGACGAGCACGAGCTGTACGGAGGGGCAGGTGGTCGAGGTCGCGGTGAATGGCGAAGCGGTCGCGCAGACGGTCACGGTCGAGGCGACCACGGCCGGGGACGTCACGGACTCGGACGAGGTCACCTTCGTTTGCGTTCCGCACGGGTGGCCGGCGCACGGCAACAATTTCGCAAATCACAACTCGAACCCGCTCGAGAGCGCT
>JANQHZ010000536.1 GCA_028282445.1 Candidatus Binatia bacterium
ACGGCGGCGGACATCATCGACCGCACCTCGTCACTCAACCGCGGCGCGGCGAGATCATCGATCCTTACGTCGGGGGGCCTCACAAACTTCGCCAACTCTCACAACAAGCGCGAGTCGTGCCCCTTCCAGTACTCGTCCTTCAGCAAACGCTTGTAGAGCTTGCCCGTCGGATGGCGCGGTAACTCGGCGCGAAAGTCGACACTGCGCGGACACTTGACGTCGGCGAGATGCTCGCGGCAGTAGGCGATGAGCTCGGCCTCGAGGTCGCCCCCCGCCTCGGCCATGTCGACCGGCTGGACGACCGCCTTGACCTCTTCGCCGAAATCCTCGTTGGGAATCCCGAACACGGCGACGTCCTGCACCTTCGGGTGCAAGGTGAGCACGTTCTCGGTCTCCTGCGGGTAAACGTTGACTCCACCGGTAATGATCATGTTGGCCTTGCGATCGGTGAGGTAGAGGAAGCCGTCGTCGTCGAGCCGGCCAATGTCGCCGAGCGTGCTCCATCCGTTGTCGAGAA
Source organism: Candidatus Binatia bacterium (assembly GCA_028282445.1). GTDB lineage: Bacteria > Desulfobacterota > Binatia > HRBIN30 > CADEER01 > CADEER01. Next base: position 518 of record JANQHZ010000536.1, read on the forward strand.
AGCTCGCGGCGGTCTTGTCGGGATCGTTGTGGTACTCGAAGGTCTGCAAGCCGGAGGCGCCGAAGTAGACGGTCCCTTCCTCGCCCGGCGGAAGCTCTTCACCCGATTCGGAGACGATGTGAACCTCGCAGTTGATCGGCTTGCCGACCGTGCCCTTGTGCGTCATCCAGTCCGCCGAGTTGCAGTACACGAAGCCGTTGCCCTCCGTGCCGGCGTAGTACTCGTGGACGATCGGCCCAAACCACTCGATCATGCGCTCCTTGATCGGGATCGGACACGGGGCCGCCGCGTGCACCGCGCAAGAGAGACTGGAGACGTCGTAGAGACCGCGCGTCTCATCCGGCAGCTTCAGCATTCTCACGAACATGGTCGGTACCCACTGGCTGTGGGTGACGCGGTGGTGCTCGATCAGGCGCAGCGCTTCCTCGGCATCGAAGCGGTCCATCACCACGACGGTCGATCCGAGCCGGTGGAACTGCGCGCAATACCGCATCGGGGCGGCGTGGTAGAGCGGAGCGGGTGAGAGATAAACCGAGTTTTCGTCGGCGCCGAACAACAACTGAACCAAGTTGGTGAGGCCCTCGCCACGCCCGAGCGGGGCGCCGAGGAATCCCGGCTTCACGCCTTTCGGTCGTCCGGTCGTGCCCGAAGAGTAGAGCATCGGTTGGCTCTCGATGCGGTCGGCGAGCGGCTCGTTCGGAAAATCGCGAATCGCCTCCTCGAAAGGTTCGAACCCGTCGATGGCGCCGCCAACGCTCAAGCGCCGATCGAGCTTCGACAACGGGCCCTCGATCTCGCCGAGCTGCTGGGCTTTGTAGCGACTTGCGAGCAAGACCCGGCTACCGCTGTCTTCGACGATGTAGGCCAGCTCTTCCGCGGTGAGGCGAGAGCTGATCGCCGTATAGTAAAGCCCGGCGTAATGCGCTCCCCACATGATCGGGAGGAACTCGGCGCGGTTCTCCATGCAGAAGGCGATATGATCGCCCTGCTGTAACCCGACCGATCGGAAGAAGCGCGACAACCGGTTGGCGGTTGCGTCGAGCTCGGCGTAGGTCACCGTCTGGCCGGTGCGGCCCATGACGATCGCCGCCTTGTCAGGCGTCCTCTCGGCCCAAGTCCCGGGGTAGCGACTCAAATCTTCTTCGTCCGGCATCGACTCTCTTTCACAGGCGCTGGCCCAGAGACGGAACCCGCCAATCGGCGTGCATAGCCCATCCGCCGATGCTCGGACAAGGCTCCCCGGCGATGATCTTGCCACCGCCAAGGTCCATCCCGTTCCAGGGGGTATCGAGGAATCAATCCTAACGACATGAGCGAATTAAGGCTGAGGCGGATGCGAGGCTAAGGCTGAGGATGGTAGGGATGCAGCGGGCACCGCAATAGTCGGCGCGCTTCGCGCGACCACCACCCTCAGCCTCGCCTCCGCCTGAGCCTTAGCCTCAATCGCCGATTCTATGACGAGAAAACCGACAGCCCCAGAAAGGGGGACGGATTTCTTCGGCTTACGGGATCAAACTGACCCGCCAAGCGATCTTCGACGGGCGTGAACTGGTAAGTGAATCGGGGTAGAATTTGTCTATGCGACGACACTTCCCCGGAAGTTTCCTCCTGGCGCTGGTGTTGCTTTTCGGCTGCAGCACGGTGCCGTACACCGATCGCACCCGCTTCATGGTGCTGGACGAACGCCAGGATATCTCTCTCGGGCTGTCGGCCTTTCAGCAGGTGCTCGAAGAGGAGAGGGTGCTGACCGATCCGCAAGCGACGCGGCAGCTGCAACGGGTAAAAAAAAATTAGCAAATTTTTCCATAAAATTCCTACCAGTCTCTTGAGTACGTGTAATTCCTCCTGTTGAGTTAATGACCTCATGTCGTGGTATAAGAA
>JANQHZ010000352.1 GCA_028282445.1 Candidatus Binatia bacterium
GTCTCCGGCAACGCTGCTGCCGGCGGTACCGGCAACGCTGCCCCCGGTGGCGGTAGCGGCAACGCTGCTGGCGGCGGTGGTACCCGCGGCGCGCCGAGCGCGGCGGTGGTCGCCGACCTCGGCGCCGATCGTTCTAACGCGTCATCGGTCGCGGAGCCGGAGCCGGCGCGCGTAGAGTCGCAACCCGCCGCGCCGTCGGAACCGCGAGCAGCGGAGCCGAAAGCGCCCAGCGTCTCCAAACCGGCGGCCCGGCAAGCGGCCGATTCGAAACCGGCCCGAGATTCCAAGTCGGCGGCGCCGCGCGCCGCGGCGACCAAGAAGCCGGTGCAAACCGCTCCTGACAGCGCTGCCGAGACGAAGGACGAAGCGCCAAAAGAAAGTCCCAAAAGCGCCTCTGACGAGCCGGACGAAGCAACCGCCGAAGCGAAGGCCGACGAGCCTGCCGAGCCGGCGAGTGCGCCGGCCGACGAAAGCTCCGAAACGGCGCCGCCGGCGGCCGCCGCCGATGCCGAAAAACCCGGTCCACGCGACGTGAAACCGGCTCAGCGCGCCCCCGTGATGGATCGTAACAGGCGCATGCCCCTCGATGACGAGGACGGGTGGTTCGGTTGCCAGACCGTGGCTGCCGAGCGATCGGCCGCGGCGATTGCGCTGGCCCTACCGGCGCTGCTGCTGTTGCTACTGCGCAGGCGTCGGCGTATCTGACCCCGACCGGCCACCCCGTTGTGGTGGCTGCCGCTGTAGTGCTACCCCATCCTTCAAGGAGATCTGACTGATGCTGAATAACCCGCTTCTCAACAAGCTGCGCCGTCCGGCCCTGGCCGCGCTTCTCGCCGTAGCCTGCGCCGCACCTGCGTTCGCAGTCGATCTCACGATGACGAAGAAGAGCGCCGACGAGGGCAAAGTACGCCTGTGCGTTGGGATGGATGCCGGCGGGGTCGAGGTTGCCGGTACCCAAAATGATCTCCGCTTTGATCCGACCTGCGCTAGCCTCGAGAAAACCGACTGCGTCGCCTCCGACAACCACAGCAAAACTCTGCACGGCAGTATCCCGGCGAGCGATCCCACCAGCTTCCGATCATTGGTCTTCGCTCTCGACAACGTCGACCCCATGCCCGAAGGCGAAGTGTACTGCTGCGACTTCACGGTGAAGGGGGAGGGCGACGGTTGCTGCGCGGTCGAAATGGGGCGCCTCGGCGTCAGCGACCCTCAGGGCGTTGCGCTCGAGGTACGTGCCGTGCCCGACAAGATCTGCCTACTCGGAGATGCCCCTGCGGCGGCGCCGGCCGCGGCGCCAACCACCGCTGCCGCGCCGGCCGAATCGACGCCGAGTTGGCTGTGGATTGCGATCCTCGCCGCGGTGGTGCTCGGCGTGATCTTTTTCGCTCTGAGAAAGGCGAGCTAGAAGCCCGGCGAAGACGAGGAGACCGGGATGCCAGCGCAAGCTTATTTTCTCGGCCTCTTCGTCGCAACGCTGTTCTCGCTCGAGCCGATGGCGGCGGCGGTATTGACCGCCAGCTCGGCAACCGTCGCGCGGCCTTCCGATCCTGCTCGAATCTGTGTCGGCCTCGAGCTCGACGCGGACGATTCGATCGCGGGGACCGAGAATCAGCTCGTCTGGGACGGTTCCTGTGCGACCTTGCTGCCGCCGACCTGCAGTCAGAATCCGCGGCACGGCAAGTCGCTGTTCACCGGTGCGATCGATTCGTCCGGTCGCCTCCTTCGCTACAAGGTGCTGGTGGTGAGCCTCACCGATACGTCTGCGATTACCGACAGCGGCGAGTTGTACTGCTGCGACTTCTTGGTCCACGCCGAGCCCGGGGAATGTTGTGCTATTGAAATCGACCGGCCCGGGGCGAGTGATCCCGACGGCAACGCGGTGGCGATCGGCGTGGCCGCGAGGGGTGAAGCTTGTATGGGTGGGATCGCTTCACCGGCCACGCCCACGATAGGATTCGCGACGGCGACCGCATCGCCGACGATCAGAGACGCGACGGCTACTGTGTCCCCCGGCTCGAATCCTGGTACGCGAACGCGGCTCCCGAACAGAGCGACCCGAACTCACTGGGCGCAGGCAACCCGCACGCGCCCGTCTCTAGGCTACATCGACGACGACGCTTGCTCGGTCCGGCCGGCGGCCGACGGAGAGGATTGGGTCCTGTGGGCTCTTCACGCTCTCACGATCGCCGGCCTCAGCGCTCGCGCTAGGCGTAGGCGATCTCGCTAGAGACGGCATCCGGGCGCGTCGAGCTTCGGTCTAACGGCTGTGGTCATCCGACGTAGCCACGCGGGCCGGTGGCGACCGCGATCGGCGCGGCGAAAACGATACTCTTGTCGGGGCGGATCTCGATCTGCTGTAGGCCGATCGAGTGGCGTTCCAAGGGTGAGTAGAGCAGGAGCGCCAGATGGGCTCCCTGTTCTCCGCGCATCACGACCGGCTGATAGCTCTCGACGCTCTGCTCGATCTGCCAATCGTCCCCCGCTACGAGCTCTGCGAAGTGATTCTGATCGGCTACGATACGGGTGTGCACCCAGCCGGCGCTGGCCCAGATCTCCTGCATGGCGAGCCAGTAGTGCAATACGCCGAGGGCGGAGTCGGTGAAGGTGAAGTGCTCGTACAGCAGGCCCGCGTCGCGGTTGGTGCGCAAGTTCTCCGCCGCACTTCCCGAATCGGGCGGAGGATGCCACCCCAGGGCGGCGCGCACCAGCTCGACGTCGGTCGTCCGCCGCGCGACGAAGGGACGGACGCGAATCTCGCTCTTGATTCGTTCGAAGAAGCGATAGCGCACGACGTAGCCCTCGTCGAGCGCGACATGGTCGAGCTCCGCCAACACCGCCGCCGCGTTTGCTTCGAGAATATCCTGCCAGTGTTGCGGGTCGTCCTCTTCGCTACGTGAGCCGGGTACTTCCTCGCTTACCTTCTGGTGGGCGCGCTCGACGGCGTTCAGGGCAGCGCGCACCTCCTCGCTGCTCAGCGTCTCGACACTCATCGATCGACGCGGTGTCAGGAACGGCCGCGTTGAGCCCGCGCCGCGCTGAGCGACACGACGTTGCGCGGCAGCTCGTGCTGCTCGACGTGGCGTTCGTGGTCCTCGGCGCTGCGCGCGCTGACCAGGCGGTCTTGGTTGCGCAGCATCAGGGTTGCCTCGTCCTCGGTGATCGATCGGCCGAAGGGCCGCAGGCCGTCGGCGTCGCAGCGATTGGCCCACTCGGCGAACTCGTGCGCGTTCGGCTTGTGGCCGAGCTCCATGATGCAGCGGCGGATCACGAATGCCAGCGTCATCTTGGGAAGCCGAGACATGACGAGAGACTCTGCGCCCGAACGCCGGCTCGCGTCAAGCAGCGCCGGCGGCGCGGTCGGCGATGAGATCGTCGAGGTGGCGGCGAAGCTCGTCGAGGACGACGTCGTAGCCGAAAGAACCGACCTTCTCGGCCTTGCGTTTCAGGGTCACGGTCGAGGGGCCGCACCATAGGCCGAGGTCGGCGTCGTCCGTCTCGCCCGGGCCGTTCACGCGACATCCCATGACCGCGATGGTCACGTCGTACTTGCTCGCGTAGGTCGTGATCTCGCGCACATCCTCGGCGAGGTTCACGAAGGCCTCATTCTCGACGCGCGAACAACTCGGGCACGAGATGATGTTCAACCCCTTGAGGTCCGGGACCGAGATGAAGCGACCGTTGGCGACGTCGTCGATGATGGCGTGACCGACCTCGACTTCCTCGTGCTTGCGGTCGTTGGGCAGAGTCAATGACACCCGGATGGTGTCGCCGATGCCCTCGGCGAGCAGCTTTTCGAAGGCGACGCGCGTCTTGATGATTCCCTGCGGAGGGAGGCCGGCCTCGGTGACTCCAAGATGCAGAGGCACCATCGGTGCCGCCTCGGCGAAGCGTCGATTTGCGGCCAGCACCTTGTCTGGATCGGAGTCCTTGAGCGAGACGACGAAGCGTTCGAAGCCGAGATCTTCGAGCAGACTGCAGTGGTAAATCGCCGACTGCACCAGGGCTTCGAGTTGGTCACCCGGGTGCTGTTCGAGGAACGCCGGGGCGACCGAGCCGCAGTTGACGCCGACGCGGATGGCGCAGTCGTTGTCGCGCGCGACGCTGGCGAGCCATTCGACTTTTTGCGGAATCGTCTTGTCGCGTTCGATGTGGTGCAGGTGGCCCGGGTTGTAACGGATCTTTTCGACGAACGGAGCTACTTTGTCTGCAAGCCGGTAATTCTCCTGCAGATCCACGGCGAGATTGGCGCGGGTCTGCTTGCGGACCTCGCGCAGCGCTTCCACCTCCTTGTCGTTGTCGATCGCGATCCGCACCACGCCGGCACCGGCCTCTCTCAATTGCTCGGCTTGGGCCACGGTGGCATCGATGTCGCGCGTCTTGGTTGCGCACATGCTCTGGACGACGATCGGTGCATCGTCTCCGATGACGATTTCTCCGACACGAACGGAGCGGGTTGGTCGCCTCTTGGAAGATCCATTCATGGTTGCGTGAAAGGCTATAGGAGGCTCGTGATGCCGACAACAGGTGGCGCCTTGGCGAGCCGGTTTGGTAGGAAATACGGTCAAGAATCCGAGGGTATCGGAGGTTGCGTTGCGGGTGGAGCTTCCGTAAGTGCTGCCCGGGGAAGAGTGGGGAACGGAACCGAAAAATGAAGATCATCGCGAACCGCAGCGGGTCCTTCGCAGCTCCGGCAAACGGTCCGCCAGGTGCTGCGCCCGCGGAATAATGGCCATCGTCGAATTTCCAGATCCGCGCAGCGCGAGTCCGGAGGGGATCGTCGCGATCGGTGGAGACCTCCACCCGGACTCGGTGCTGGCCGCATACCGGCAGGGGATCTTCCCGTGGCCGGTCGACAACCTGCCGCTGCTGTGGTTCTGCCCGCCCGAGCGCGCCATCCTTCGCTTCGACGAGTTGCACGTTCCGCGTTCGCTGGCGCGCGCCGCCCGCCACTCCGCGTTCAGGTTTTCCATCGACGAAGCTTTCGGGGAGGTCATTCGCTGCTGCGCGGAAACGGCGCGGCCCGGCCAGGACGGCACCTGGATCACGCCCGATGTGATCGATGCGTACATTCGCCTGCACGAGATCGGCATTGCACACAGCGTCGAGGCGTGGGACGGCGGCCGGTTGGTGGGCGGTCTCTACGGTGTGGCGATCGACGGGGCCTTTTCCGCCGAGAGCATGTTCTATCACGAGCCCAACGCGTCCAAGCTCTGCATCTTGCATCTGATCGATCACCTGCGAGGTCGTGGCCTGGGATGGGTCGACGTGCAGACGATGACGCCGCATATGGAGCGCCTCGGTGCGCAACTGCTGCCGCGCGAGGAGTTCCTCTCCCTTCTGATGAGGACCCGAGCGGAAGGGCGGACTCTCTTCGACTGAGAATGCCCTTCCAACCGGCACTCGCCGCCTCGAAGTGCGTTTCTTTGCACCGCCGCGCCGGGAAGGCTAGCCTCGGCAATTCGTCGGCGTCGCAATAGAATTCACCAGTATTGCGGGCTAGTTGTCGAAGATTGCGATCAACATGGAAACCTTGACCGACAGCGACCGGGCCGAGCTGGCCCAACGTGGTATCGAGCCTGAGGAAGTGGCGCGGCAACTCGAGTTGTTCCGCAATCCTCCCGGCTTCGCCGACCTACAGCGAAGCTGTGCGGTCGGCGACGGAATCGAGGCGATCGACGACGGTGCAGCTTGTGTCGCTGCCTTCGAGCGCGCCCGCGCCGCCGGACGCATCACCAAATTCGTTCCGGCGTCCGGAGCGGCATCGAGAATGTTCCAGGCGCTGATGGCGTACCGCGACCGCGACTGTTCGCCCCGAGCCCTGGCGGAGCTCGTTGCGGGGGGCGACGGCAAAGCGGCGATCGTCGCGGAGTTCGTCAGCGGGATGGAGAAGTTCCCGTTTGGCGATGCGCTGCGCTCCGTCCTGAGTCAGCGCGGTATCGATCTCGCGACGCAATTGGAGCGTGGCGACCTGGCTCCGGTGGTCGATGCCCTGGTCGGCGAGGACGGTCTCGGGTACGCCGCAATGCCGAAGGGCTTGCTGCCTTTCCACGCATACCCGACCGGCGCGCGCACGGCCTTCGAAGAGCACCTGCGTGAAGCGGCCGATTTGGTGCGGGACGAGGCAGGTGTCGCTCGCCTGCACTTTACCGTGTCGCCCGAGCATCTCGAGGCGTTCGAGGCGACTCTCGAGCGCGTGCGGCCGGCGATCGAGGCGGAACGGGATACCCGGTTCGAAGTGGCCTTCTCCACCCAGTCGCCCAGCACCGATACGGTCGCGGTCGACATGGACGATCGGCTTTTTCGCGACGCCGACAGTCGCGTGTTGTTCCGGCCGGGCGGGCACGGCGCATTGCTGCGCAATTTGGCCAAGTGCGGCGCCGACATCGCGCTCGTGCAAAATATCGACAACGTGCAGCCCGATCAGCGACGCGCCGAGAGCGTGCGCCAGAGGCAGATTCTCATCGGTCGTCTGGTACAGCTCGAGGACGAGCGCGCGGCGGCGATGGCAGCGGGGGAGAACGAGCGACTCGGCAGGCTGGCCGAGGTTCTCGGTGTCGCTGCCGGCGATCGGATAGGCTGCGACCGCCCGCTGCGCGTCTGCGGTGTGGTGCGCAACTCCGGCGAACCCGGGGGCGGACCGTTCTGGGTACGCGATGGCGAAGGGAAGGTGACTCGCCAGATCGTCGAGGGGGCCCAGGTCGATCCCGACGCGGCCTCCCAGCAAGAGATCTACCGCAACGCCACCCATTTCAACCCTGCGACATTGGCCTGCGGGCTGCGCGACCAGGCGGGACGGCCCTACGATCTCGAGCGTTTCGTCGATCCCCGTGCCGTATTCATCTCGCACAAGAGCGTCGACGGCAGAGACCTCAAGGCGCTCGAGCGTCCGGGACTCTGGAACGGTTCGATGGCGCATTGGGGCAGTGTCTTCGTCGAATTGAGCGACGCTGCGTTCACCCCGGTAAAGACCGTCGTCGACCTGCTGCGGCCGGAGCACCTGGTCGATGTCTGAGTCCGACCTCGTCGAGTCCCGGGCAGCGGCGTCCGGTATCCCGGTGACGCTCCGCCCGGGCGTGCTGGCGCTGGCAGTAGTCAAATGATTTCAGGTAGTTGTGAGGTTGGGGTCCGCCGCAGCTGGGGCGGGCGAGGGCGACCGAAGATGGCCGAGGTGTGGCAGTCGCGGCGTCGGCGGTGCGGCGCGTTTCGTTGCTTTTGCGCTCTCGCTTCGATTGGTTGGGGAGTTTGAGACCGATCTCATGCGTACAATTGTCGTCACCGGCGGGGCCGGATTCATCGGGTCCAATTTCGTTCGCGTAGCCCTGCGTCAGCCGCAGACGCGTGTGGTGGTCGTCGACAAGCTCACCTACGCCGGCCATCGCGAGAGTCTGGCTGGTCTCGACCGCGATCGGTGCGAGCTGATCGTCGGGGATATTGCGGACGGAGACCTCGTCCGCCGGGTCTACGAGGACGTGCGACCGACGTGGGTCGTCAACTTCGCCGCCGAAAGTCACGTCGACCGATCGATCGACGGTCCGCGCGACTTCATCGAGGCCAATATCGTCGGCGCCTTTGAAATGGTCGAAGGGGCACGGCGCTATTGCGAAGAGGGAGCCGCTGCGGACTTCCGCTTCTTGCACGTCTCGACGGATGAGGTCTACGGCAGCCTCGGCGAGAGCGGATTCTTCGAGGAGACGACACCCTACGCGCCGAACTCCCCCTACGCGGCCAGCAAGGCTGCCGCCGACCACCTCATCCGCGCCTACCACAAGACCTACGACTTGCCGGTACTGCTGACCAACTGTTCGAACAACTACGGACCCTACCAATTTCCCGAGAAGCTGATCCCGCTGATGATTCTGAACGCGCTCGAAGGGCGCGACCTGCCGATCTACGGGGATGGCGGGAATATTCGCGATTGGCTGTACGTCGAGGATCACTGCGAGGGTATCCTGCTGACGCTCGAGCAAGGCCGGGTCGGTTGCAAGTACAACATCGGCGGTGACAACGAACGCACCAACATCCAGATCGTGGATACCATCTGCCGAACGCTGGAGGAGCTGCGTCCGGCTGCGGAGAACGAGGCGTTGCGTGCGCGCGGGCTCGCGAGCTATGCGGAGTTGAAAATGTTTGTTCAAGACCGTCCGGGCCACGATCGGCGCTACGCAATCGACGCCCGCCGTATTCGCGAGGAGCTTGGCTGGAAGCCTCGCTTTGACTTCGACAGCGGTATTCGCGCCACCGTCGAGTGGTACTTGGCAAACCGCGATTGGTGCGC
>JANQHZ010000550.1 GCA_028282445.1 Candidatus Binatia bacterium
ACGAAGCTGCGCGCGCCATCGCAACCGAGCACCCAGCGCGCCTCCACTTTGCGAGTACCGCCGCCGGCAAGGTCGCGCACATCCAGCGCGACGTGATCGCCGCGATCCTCGATCGAAACCACCTCCTGGGACACCTCGAGATCGACCTCGGGATGCGCCTCGAGTGCGTCTCGGAATCCACGCTCGACCTCCGGCTGATTGATGTTGAGCAGTGGCGGAAAGCCGTTCTCCGTCTTCGACCCGGGCGGCACCTCGAGACCGATGATACGGTTTTCGCTCGCATCGACGAACTCGGCGCCGGCCATCTCGCAGGTCCCGCCCCGAATCGGCTCGAGCAAGCCGGCGTTGTGCAGGATTCGTTGCACATCTTCATGCAACGCCGCGGCTCGCGGCAGGTTGTAGACGTCGGGCTCACGATCCAACGCGACCGCGGAAAGACCATAGACCCCGCAGAACTTCGCCGCCGCCACCCCGACCGGACCGGCGCCTACAATCGCCAAATCGATCATCGTCGACCCCACTCAAACCGCAACGCAACGATTGACCATCGTACCGATGCCTTCGATGGTCGTGGTCACGGTGTCTCCGGGCTTGAGAAAGGTCCCCTTCATCACGCCGACACCGGAAGGCGTGCCGGTAAAGATCAAGTCGCCGGGCTCGAGCGTACAGATCCCGGACAAGTACGAGATGAGGTGCGGAATATCGAAGATGAGATCGCTCGTGCGCGCATCTTGCTTGCGCTCCTCGTTGACGTCGCAGGTCAGAGCGAGATCGGCGGGATTGTCGAATTGATCGAGCGACACGACGGCTGGGCCGATCGGACCGTAGGTGTCGAAAGACTTGGCGAGGTCGAAGTGCGGCGGCTTGGCGGCGAACTGGGTCGTTCGCTCGGAGACGTCCTGGCCACAGGTGAGACCCGCGATAACGTCCCAGGCGTTCTCCTTGGCGACGTCGCGAACCCTGGCGCCGATGACCACGACCAACTCGGCCTCCCAGTCCGTGGTCGGACCGTAGATCTTCACTTCGTCGGTCGGGCCGACGATGCAGCTCGGAAACTTCGTGAACACCACCGGGTTCGCAGGCAATTCGACTCCCGTCTCTTCCGCGTGCGAACGGTAGTTCAGGCCGATACCGAAGATCTTCTGAGGCCGAGGAACACAGGGTGCAAAGGTGACGTCGGCGAGCTTCGCATCCCCCTCACCGGTCAAGCCAGCGGCGACACCGTGTAGATCGGCATGACGCGCAACTGCGGCCATCGGATCCGACGGCAGCTTGCCTCCGCTGTGTCGCTCGAGGTCGTAGACTCCTACACCGCTCAGCAGCACCGCCCGGCCATCCACATTTCCCAACCGAAAAGACATTCGTTTCTCCTCTTCTGCTCGTAATCAAGCCGCGCTGCGACGCAGGCGGCGCAATGGTCGATGAGCGATCTCGTCGGCTTCGTCGGCTTCGATTCCGAGCATGCGAAGCATGTGCTCCGCCGCATCGTCGAGATCGGCCTCCGCGAGCTTGCCGTCCACGTAGGCGCTCAATACCGAGATGAAGGCCCCCGCAAGAGCCAGACCTATGACTTCGGGATTGTCGATGCGGAAGCGACCGGCCTCGACTCCGCGCATCGCGTCACGCATAGCGCTCTCGCCCACCCCCTCCTGTAAGCGTTCCTGTGGAAGTCCGGATTTCAGAACGAACCAGCAACAGAGCGGGTCCTCGGGAAGAGCCCGTAGGGTGTAGCGAATCGCCGTGGCCATCACCTGCGCAGGATCGTCCAACTTCGCGACGATCCGATCGACCCTTCGATTGAGCGCCTTGGTACGCGACCGCGCGATCGGCACCAGGACGTCGTGCTTGCTATCGAAGTAGTGGTAGAAGCTGCGGCGCGCGATGTCGGCGGCGGCGGCGATCTCGTCGATCGTCACCGCATCCACCCCGCGCTCCACCATCAGCTGCTCGGCGACGGCCAGGATCCGCTGCCGGACCTTTGCCCGCCGGCGAGCGACCCGGCCCCCTTCCTCGCCCACGTCGGCTGCGATCGGTCTCGTCTCCGCCATGGCGTTTCTTTACAGCAAACTTGCACTGAGTGCAAGTTTGCGCTAAGTGCAAAGATATCGAATGAAGGAGGAAACCATGAAGCTACGTTGGTCACACGCCGTCATGTACGTCCGCGACCTCGACAAGATGCTGCGATTCTATTGCGATGTGCTCGGTTTCGAAATCTCGGACCGCGGGCCGGTCTTTCCGGGAGAAGACGCTCCGGAGGTGGTCTTTCTGTCGCAATCCGACACCGATCATCACCAAATCGCGTTCGCCGCGGTTCGCGGCGACGGACCTTCGACGACACTCGATCACATCGCTTTCCGGGTCGAGTCATTCTCCGACGTCAAGGAGATGGCGAAGCGAGTGGAAGCGTCCCCCGATGCGACCGGCATCGATGCGATCAACCACGGCAATGCCTGGTCGGTCTACTTCAACGATCCCGAAGAGAACCGCGTCGAGGTCTTCTGCGACTCGCCATGGGCGGTCAAGCAGCCGCAGATCAAGCCGTGGGACCTGTCGATGAGCGAGCAGGAGCTCCGCAAGCAGACCGAAGATGAGTTCCACAGTGAGCCGGACTTTCAACCCATGCAGGACTACTACGACGAGCAGCGCCGACGTCATGGGAAGTAGCGGATGAGCGGCCTCGCGCCGCTCCTTCTCGTCGCTTCGCTCGCCGGCTGGTGGGGCTGGGAGAAGTCCAAGCGCACGACGCACCCGGTTGAAGAGGGTTATCGCCCGGAGCTTCAGTTTCCGTTCGAAGCCGAGTTCGAGCTCTACCACAATGCGCTCTCTCTGTGCTCGATGAAGACTCGGCTGTGTCTGGCCGAGCTCGGCATCGCGTACAAGAGCCACCACATCGATCTCATCGAAACCGGGCGCTACGAGAATATCCGCCCAGAGCTTCTGGGCGTGAACCCGGCGGGCACCGTCCCGGTGCTGCTGCACAACGGCCACCCGGTTTACGAGTCCCACCTCCAGATCCGTTACGCGGCCGAGCACGCCCCGGTCGGAAGTCCTCGACTCGTTCCCGAGACGGTCGAGCTTCGCGAGCAGATGAACCGATGGGTCGATCTCTCGTCGCTTACCGAGAACCCGATCGAACACGGAGAGCGCAGCGCAGGAAACACAATACCGGGCCTCACCGTTCCGTTGTTCGCGTCGATGATCGAGTCGATCCCCTACCATCGGATCGCAGAGGGGTTTCTCTTCCATTTCGACAAGCGAAGACCCTTGGTATTCTGCGTGCTCAAAGCACGCGGCCTCGCCAATCTACACCGCATCGGACCGGCGATGCAGGTTGTCGGGCACAGCAGAGCCCAGATGCACGGACATCTCGACGCCCTCGAAGAACAGCTACGAAACTCAGGCGGACCTTGGATTCTCGGCTCCACTTTCTCGCTCGCCGACGTGAGCTGGTTGGTCGTCTTCGAGAGGCTCGCGCAAGCCGACTACCTGGGAGTCTTTACCGGCGACCGGCGGCCGGGATGTTCCGCCTACTGGCAACGGCTGCGCGAGCGGCCCAGTTACCGAAGCGCCATCGTCGAGCACTCACACCCGACCATCGAGCTCGGCACCCGGCGCTTGCAGCAAGCGAAAGCCGCCGACCCTGCGCTGAAGCGGGCATTGGAAGAGGCGTAGTCGCCGTCAGGCTCGATAGAACCCAGCCGCGGCGGACTCGAGACTAGTGTCCCGAGTCGGAAATTCGTTTCAATTTCATCGGCCCTCGATGTCCGTGCCGGCGTTGCTCCTCCTCGAAATATCCCTGATATTGCTTCGTCGTCGCGCCTTGGCACGAACGCCGATTGCTCGCCGAAATTATTGCAACGAACTTCCGACTCGGCACACTAGGAGACCGTTTCATGTTCGAGAACATCCCCAGCACGACCGCCGAGGCCGTATGTCTGATGCGTGCTCACGAACACCTGCGCGCAAAACACAGAGTGGTCGACGATCCGTACGCCTCCTGGTTTCTGCGACCCATCACACGCACGGCTCTCGCATCGGAGGAGCTGCTGCCCCTGCTGGGGCGCTACGCCGAGCAGGCGAGCGACGGACTGCTCCAGTTTGTCGTCGCTCGCCACCGTTACATGGACGACGCCCTGAGGCGCGCCATCCGGACCGGCATCGACCAAGTCGTCTTGCTCGGCGCCGGATACGACATGCGCGCCTATCGACTGGCCGACGTCATTCGTTCACGCACCGTATTCGAGGTCGACCACCCGGCAACCAGCCGGCGCAAGGCGAGAATCGTCAAGAGACACGCCGCCGACCTTCCCGAGGTCGCGGTCGAGCGGGTCGAGGTCGACTTCGAGACTCAGTCCTTCCGAACCGAGCTACGCAGGCGCGGATTTCACGAGAGACGCAAGACCTTCTTCGTGTGGGAAGGCGTCTCGATGTACCTGACCCGCAGCAGTGTGGTGAAGACTCTCGAAACGATCCGCGCCATGAGTGCGCCGGGATCACACGTGGTGCTCGACCTCTGGTACCTTCCCGACGAGCACGACCTGGTGGCGGCCGCGCGACGCCTCTCGCCGAACCTGTTGGGGCTGCTGGGCGAGCCGATTACTTTTGGAATCCACCCGGAAGACGCAACTCCTTTCTTCGAACGGCGCGGATACGCCGTGCGCGACGTCTCCGGCGCCGCCGAGTTGCGCACCCGCTATTTCCCGCGGCGAGCCCACCTGTACCCTACCAACTACGTTCTCCACGCCGTCACCGAGAAACGAACGAAGCGGGTGAACGCGAAGGCTGCGCATCGCTCCAAGAAGTAGAGATGCTCGGCCCCAGGTGGGTGCGCACGCATGTCCGCCGTCTTGGCGAAGCAGGCGAGCTATCGAGCGATCGAAGCCGGCCGGGATGGGGCCCCGACCCCGTATAGGCCCGCCGCGTTGTCGAACAGCAGCTTGCGTCGGACATCCGGCTCCGCCTCGCTGAGGCCGGCGTCGATCTTCTCGCGTACGTTACCGTACAGGCATACCGGGTGTGGATAGTCGGTCTCGAACAACAGGTTGTCGGGGCCGATCCGCTCGATCACTTGCGCGGGACCGCGCTCTTCGAAGAAGTAGCAGCCGTACACCTGACGCTGGAAGTACTCGCTCGGCTTCATTGCGAACTCGGGCCGCTGCGCGCGGACGTCACCGTATTCGAAGGTATAGTCGCAAGCTTCGAGAAGGAACGGGATGAAGCCGATGCCGCTCTCTACCGACACGAACTTCAGCTCGGGATAGCGACAGAGGATTCCCGAGTACAGCAGATCGACGATCTGCTTGCCGTTGTCGAGAAACATCGAGATCGCAAACACACCGTTTACCCCGCCCACCGAATAGTGCTCCATCCGCTCCGGCGTCCAAAACGCCTGTCCGGTGAAGTTACCGGCACCGATATGAAAGCTGATCGGCAGGTGGTTCGCCTGCGCGCACTCCCAGATCGGGTTCCAATGCGGATTCGCCAACACCGGTAGACCGTGCGAATGGGGCTCGCCGGAAAACAGCACACCGCGATGGCCGAGCTTGGCGCAACGCTCGATCTCCGCCACCGACGCGTCGACGTCCCAGAACGGCAAGGCAGTGATCGCAATGAAGCGCTCCGGAGCCGGCGCGCACCATTCAGTCAGGAAGTCGTTGTAAGCGCGCACGCAGGCGATCATCAGCTCCGGGTCCTTGAGTCCGAGAAACACCTGACTGCCGAAGCCGCCGACGTTCGGGTAGAGCGCCATCGCCCAGATCGCCAACGAATCCATATACTCCAAGCGGGCATGAGGGTCGTACGAGGCTGGGGGGCAATCGTCGAAACCCGCCGGCGCCGCGGGGAACGGATCCTTCCAGCCCGCAACCGCGGTGTGGCCAACCGGTGTAATCGGGCCGCGGTCGCCGACCACCCACATCTCCCAACCGGTCGCCTCGTCTTTCTCGACCCGGGGAGCGACATCGCGATATTTCGCCGGCAGCCGACCGAGAAAGAGGTCGGGTGGCTCGGTGATGTGGGTATCGACATCGATGACCCAATCGACGATTGGCTCGCTCATGACATACGCTCCTCTGTGAGAGAACACCTCCACCATCCCAACGATCGCGTGCTGCATGCAAGTCGAACCGCAGCCGGTCTGGTGGGCACGGGCGACAGCTGATAGGCGACGAGAAGTACTACGAAAGCGAACCCCCACGGAGGTAGGGATCATGGCAGTCGACGACGATACCGCGAGAAACGGAGTCCTGAGGTTCCTCGACAAG
This sequence comes from Candidatus Binatia bacterium, assembly GCA_028282445.1. Lineage (GTDB taxonomy): Bacteria > Desulfobacterota > Binatia > HRBIN30 > CADEER01 > CADEER01. The sequence continues at coordinate 6,264 of JANQHZ010000550.1, forward strand.
AAAGGCGGGTCACTCGCCATCGGCATGCTGCACGGACACAGCAAGGTCGCGTACCAGCGGGCACACCAAGAGTTCTCCCTTCTAATGGAAGGCCTGGTCGCAGACGGCTTGGTGACCTTCAGCGACGACACCTTCCACCTCACCGAGACCGGCCGCGAGCAAGCACAGGGATAGTATGCGGGGCAGTTTGCATCTGCCCACGTGACGCCCGTCCCGTTATTGAGATTGTCCACTCACAGCGTTCCCCCCTTTGAAAAAAGGGGGGTTCGGGGGGATTTTGAGAAAAACCCCGTCCGACAAATCCCCCTCAGTCCCCCTTTTTCAAAGGGGGAGGTCGTTCGCGGAGCAGCGGCGATCAATTGTCGGCAGCCTCCAGAAGGGAGACGGGTTTGTGTATGACGTCGAGGATCGAAGCGACCCACTACCCTAAGACACCCGGCGGCAAGTCCGGCTCGCCTCGGCTTTCCCGCGACGCTCCCTGGGTGATATTCGTCTCGCCATGAGAGTGATCGTACTCGGTGCCGGGGGAATGGGCAGCTACGCCGCGCGTACCGCCGCGGGCCTGTCATTCATCGACGAGCTGGTCGTCGGCGACCTCGACGAGGCGGCGGCCCAGCGGCTGGCCGGAACACTGGGAATGAACGCTAGCGGCGTCAAGGTCGACGTAACCGACCACGAGTCGCTCAAAGCGCTCCTCACCGGCGCCGACGCCGTGCTCAACAGCGTCGGCCCTTTTTTTCGCTTCGGACCGCCGGTTCTGCGTGCCGCGATTGACGCGCAAACTCACTACCTCGACATCAACGACGACTGGGAATCGACCGAGGCCATGCTCGCGCTCCACGAGGAGGCGCACTCGGCAGGGATCACCGCGGTCATCGGGATGGGCGCCAGCCCGGGCATCTCCAACCTGCTGGCGCGACTTGCCATGGCCGAGCTCGACGAGGTCGATGAGATCATCGCCGGTTTCGACCTCGATGCGGCGATGCCCGAGGAGCTCGGCGACAAGCCGGCCGCCGCGACCATCCATGGCCTGCACCAGCTCAGCGGGCGTATCCGCGTTTTCGAGAACGGCGACTTCGCCGAGGCCAAGCCCCTACGCCGGGTCGATTTCGACTATCCGGGGCTCGGCCCGCGCTGCGGCTGGACGATGGGACACCCCGAGGCAATCACCTTCCCGCGATCTTTTCCGGACCTCCGTTCGGCACGCGTGGTCATGACCATGGACACCGGCAACCGCATCGGGGTCCGCGTAGTATGCTCGCTGATCAACGCGGGCTTGGTCTCCCTCGAACGCGCCGCCGCTTGGGTCGAACGTTTGGAGGGAGTCGGCAAGCCGGTGAAGACGCCCGCCGACTACGTCGACGAGCTACTCGAGGCAGGAAAAGCAAAGCTCCCCCCGTTGTTTGCCATCGCGCTCGGCAAGCGTCACGGCGAATCGGCAAGCGCCGCCGCCGCAGTGCGCTCGGCGCCGCCGGTGGGCATGGGCGGCGCCACCGGAGTCCCGCTGGCCACCGCTCTCGGAGTCATCCGGCCGGACGGCGAGTGCAAACGCGGCGTCTTCGCACCCGAGGCGATCGCCGACCCAAGAGATTTCTTCGACGCCCTGGCGCCGCTGTGCGACCCGGTCTGCCGCAACGGCGACGATCTGACGATCGTAACGCGGTCGTGGGAAGCAACCGACCTGGCGACGGTGCTGTCTTCCAGACCTTGAGCAACCAGCAGCAACGATCGCCTCCGGAGATGCGGGCACGATGTACCAGCAGCGCGCACGCCGCTGTGGCCGATTTCCGGTACTCTTCGTTGCGAGTCGCCGCCTGCAGCCAACCGCAACGCCCGTCACCGCGTCGCAATGATTGATCCGCCAGAATCCTCTGACCTAGCCGAGCCGCTGCGCCTGACCGCGCGCGTCGGGTCGAGACTGCGGCTGGTCGCCCTCGCCGCTGTCGGCTTGACGGTCTTTGCCCTTTGGTGGAGCGGGACACTGGCATCGATCGTCGAACCGGCAAGGGTGCGCGCCATGGTGCAAGCAGCCGGCCCCGCGGCACCATTGGCCTTCATCGCACTGCTGATCCCGCTCAACTTCGTCTTGCTCGCCGGGGCACCGATCTGGGTTTCGTCCAGCCTGTTTCCACTGCCGCTCGCGATCGCCTACTCG
>JANQHZ010000353.1 GCA_028282445.1 Candidatus Binatia bacterium
CGACTGGCCGGCGAGATCCGCGCCGCCATCCGCCACATCGACGCGATCGAGGCGCTCGCCCAGGGAAGACAAGCCGGGTTGTTCTGACCCGATCGATCGGCTCATGACGTGCCTGGAGCCGCCACGATATTCCGTCTCCCTTCCAGGGCCGCCGATTGTCGATCGAGACCAAGCCGCCAAGGACTTCCCCCTTTGAAAAAGGGGGACTGAGGGGGATTTATCGGAAGGGATCGATCTCAAAATCCCCCCGAACCCCCCTTTTTCAAAGGGGGGCAAATTTGTGACAAGGGGGACGGAGTGTCGGCTTGGACTCAATCAAACCCACTACCGTCAGGCGTGGACGGGAGGCAGTTGATGTCGGCCTGAATTCCCTCGTGGTCCGACGGCCAACAGATCGGAAGCGGAAAGGGGCCGCAGTCTGGCGCGAAGGGGTTGGGGCGATCGGCGAAGACGGCGGTCGCGAACCCATCTCCGTCACGGTCGCGCGCCGAATCGACGCGATAGCGACAAGCTCCACTTCGTTGGCCCTGGATCAGCAGAAAGTCGATGCGACGATCGACTCCGGCACGAGGCGACTCCAAATCGAGCAGCGCCTCGTCCTCGCGCCCGGAGGTGCAGCCGACACCGCTCTCCGGATCGCACTCCGGGTTGCCGGCGAGAAGATAGGTGTCGCGCCAGCCGTTGTCGTCGATCAAGTGGCGGTACACGAACGAACCCGGCTCCGCGTTGAAGTCTCCGGCGAGCACTCGCAACGAGCCCGGCGCCGCCCGGCGCTCGACCAAGTCGGCGATCTCGACAGCCTGGCAATCTCGATTGGTCACAGCGCCGGCGGCGACGCACGCTGGGGGGCAAGGCTGGCTGCATGGAGACGACCCGGCATCGATACCGGCAGCCAGGTGGGTGTTGAAGACGTCGACGACGCCAACCGGGTGATCGACGCGAACGTGCCACAAACTGCGAATACCGCCGACCAAGCCGTCCTCGTTCGCCTCTACGACCGGATAGCGAGAGAGGGTGAAATTCTGGCTGCGAGCAGGAGGCTCATGGACTTCGTAAGCGACGGGACAGCGAGTGGCCGCAGCGCGTCGGACCAGATCTTCGGCCTGAGGGCCGAGGATCTCCTGAAAGATCAGGATATCAGGGCAGTTGATCGACTCGACCCAGTCGAACACCAGGTCCATTCTCGCTTCGACCCGGCAATCGGCGGTCTCGGGCGGACAGAACAACCCATGCAGCACGTTCAGGCTCGCTACGGTTACGTCCGGCGTAATCGCAGTTGCGATCGCGCCATCGTCGTCGTCTGCACCGCAGCCCATCAGCAAGAATGCGGCGCTTACCGTGATCGCAAAGCGCATGAAGAAACCAACCGCGAATGAAGCCCGACCGGCAAGCTGTGCGGGCCGGCGCCCGTGGCTTTGGTCAGCTTCGATTCGCGAGGGATCTTGTACGAAACCTCAAGCTTGCGGATCTTCGAGGATGTAAGCGAGATCGTCCTTGGTGAGAGATCCGGCGAAACTCTGCTCGCTCAGAACGTGCTCGAGCATCTGGGCCTTGCGCTTTTGCAGCTCCCAGATCTTTTCTTCG
>JANQHZ010000583.1 GCA_028282445.1 Candidatus Binatia bacterium
GCCTGTCGACATCCAGTAGGAGGTGGCGGCGAGGGTGATGATGTTCTGCAGCAGGAGTGCGATCCAGATTCCCAGGTGAGCGAGCTCGGTGCGCGATAGCAGGTACGCGGCGGGAATGGTGATCGCGATGGTGGTGCCGAGCGAGATCGCCATCGGCACCAGAAAGTCGCCGGCCCCCTGCAGCGAACGGAGGACGACGAAATAGATCGCGACGAGCGAGAACGATGCCGCGAAGAAGAGAAGGTAGGTCGATCCGGCCGCGATCACCGCCGGGTCGTTGGTCAGAATCGCCAACAGCTCCTGTCGGAAGAATGCGAGGATCGCCAGCAGCGGCCACATGAGAGCTACGTGAAGCTTGACCATCAACTTGACCGTCGCGCGAGCGCGCTCCGGTTTGCCGGCACCGACCGCCTGGCCGACCAAGGTCGCGCATGCGTTGACCAACGGAAAGGAGATCAACGGGACGATCATTCCGAGCCTTAGGCCGATCGAGTAGGCGGCTTGGATGGCGGGTGCGAACTCCCGCATGATGCGGAGGATGGCAAAGGTGGTGACGACCATGCCGAGCATCTGCAGCGCCGGCGGCCAGGACTGGCGGAGGATCTCATTGATGATGCGAAAGTCGGGACGCAGGTGGCGCAGCCCGACCGTGACGTGCGACCACCCGCGCGCCAGCACGGTGGCGTAGATCAGCAGCGAGCTGAGTTGACCGGCGACCAGACCGATGGCGACGCCGCGGATGCCGAGCGCCGGAAATCCGAGGTTGCCGAACATCAGTACCCATTCGGTGAACAGGGTGATCGGAAACTGAATCAGCGAGACGATGAGCGGCGTCCGCCCGTCGCCGGCGCCGACCAGGACACCGCGAGCGATCATACCGCCGACCAGTCCGACGTTGAGAAGGAGCAGAATTCGCAGGTAGGGGATTCCCTCGTCGGCGAACTCGGGTCGCGCCCCGGATAGAGCGAAGAGCAGCGGGGTTGCGAAAAAGCCGGCCAGGGTCACCAGGGTCGCCGTGGTTGCGGCCAGCATGAGCGCCTGTGCGGCGGTGCGACTCGCCCGCTCGCGATCGCCCGAGCCGACCGCGCGTGCGATCAGCGCCTGGGTTCCGAAGCTCGCACCCATCATGAGCATCAGGAGGAGCTGCCAGATGGTCTGGTTGACGATGATCGCCGCCGCCATCGGCTCGTCCCCGAGCCAACTCAGGAAGCGTAGGTCGACGACCTGGAATACGACCGCACCCGCGTTGCTGGCGAGGAGCGGCGCCGCCAGGGTCAAGGCATTGCGGGCGATCGAGCCGCTGGTCAGATCCCTCTTGGCGTTTCCCGGAGCTGCCTCGGCGGCCTGATCGGCCGGTTGCTTCACCCGCGGCCGCCCGGGTGGCGAGTGTCCTCGACGGCCTTAACGAAGCGTAGCTCCATGACCGGAGGAGCCTAGTGGGCTGGTCGCGAAAGGCAAGCTCACCCACATCAAGGCTGAGGCGAAGGCGAGGCTAAGACTGAGGATGGTCGGGATTCATCGGGCACGGCTATCGCTGTCGCGCTTTGCGCGACGACCACCCTCAGCCTCGCCTGAACCTCAGCCCCAGCCTCGACCGTGAACTTTGCGATGAGAAAATCGACAGCCCCTACCGGAGCGACCGTCGTTTTCGGCATTTGGGAACCGGATTGAACCAACACCAGGCGGGCGCGGGT
>JANQHZ010000593.1 GCA_028282445.1 Candidatus Binatia bacterium
GCCCAGTCCGGCGTGAGCCATCAGATCACCATGTCGGTTCCGCTCCTGCTGGCACAAGCCGGAGAGCGGCGTCACAGCGTCAGCGGCACTCCCGCCGACTGCGTGCGAGTTGCCCTCGGTAAGCTCGAGCACGACCCGGAATGGGTCGTGTCCGGCATCAACCGCGGCGGCAACCTCGGCGTCGACATCTACACTTCGGGAACCGTCGCCGCCGCGCGCGAAGCGGCCATGCATCGCCGACGCGCGATCGCCATCTCCCAGTACATCGCTCGCGATCGCAACCTCGACTGGGATCTCACCGCGCGGCGCGCTCGCCGGGTGCTCGACGTCATCCTCGGCCACAGCCTGCCTACAGCAGCGTTTTGGAACATCAACCTACCCCACCCCGAACACGGCGACGAAGAGCTGCCGATCGTTTTCTGCGAACCCGACACGCAGCCGCTCGAAGCCAGGTACCACAGCGAAGGCGACGAGTTGTACTACGCCGGCAATTACCACGGACGCCCCCGGCAGGCCGGCCGCGACGTCGACGTGTGTTTCAGCGGCAGTGTCGCCGTCAGCCAGGTCCGACTCGAACCGGAGTAGTCCGGCACAGCCCGGCACCGACCGGTCGCACCGACCCAACGATCCGCGGGCTCCCTTCGCCCTTGAGGTTGACTGCCCCCCACCGGGTGATAGCGTCCGCGGTTGCTTTGCAGGCGCCCCCGTCCGGCGGGCGTCGTTCTATCCAAAGATCTACTATTCCAAGGAGTTCGACATGGGTGTTCACGGCGGGAAGCTGGCCGCGCGCGCGCTCAAGGAAGCGGGCGTCGAAGTCATTTTCACTCTTTCAGGTGGGCACATCATGCCCCTCTACGACGGCTGCCGAGAGCAGGGCATCAAGATCGTCGACGTACGACACGAACAGGCCGCCGTTCACGCCGCCGATGCCTGGGCGCGCTGTAATCCCGGCAAGGTCGGCGTAGCCGCGATCACGGCCGGACCGGGCGCGACCGACGGTGTGACTGGCATCGCGAACGCGTGGCGAGCCAACTCGCCGATTCTGGTGTTCGGCGGGCAAGGCCCGTTCGAGAACCTGCGCCGCGGATCGCTGCAGGAGATGGACCACATCGGCGTGATGCGTCCGATCACCAAGTATGTCGACGCCGTGTACCAGACCCACCGCATCCCGGAGTACGTCGAGCTCGCAATTCGCCACGCCGTTTCGGGAATCCCCGGACCGGCCTACCTCGAGATCCCGATGGACATCTTCATGGGAGAAGTCGACGAAGCGACCGCCCCGATTCCGAAGATCCGCACGGAACCGCCGCGTCTGTCGCCCGACCGCGACGAAGTGAAACGCGCGATCGAAGTCCTGTCCAAGTGCAAGAAGCCCATGCTGATGGCCGGTACCAGCGTCAAATGGTCGCGCGCCGCCGACGAGATGAATCGCTTCATCGCCGCGACCCATATCCCGACCTTTACCAACGGCATGGCGCGCGGCTCCGTGCCGCCGGGGACTCCCGAGTTTCTCAACCGCTCGCGCCGGCACGCACTGCAGAACATCGACTGCATCTTCCTGGCCGGCACCCTGCTCGACTTCCGCATGCGCTTCGGCCAGACCATCCCGGCCGACGCGAAGATCCTCCAGGCCGACATGGACGCAACCCTCATCGGCCAAAATCGACAAACCGACGTGCCGCTCGTCGGCAACCTCGGCTGCACCTTCGACGAGTTGGTCGAAGAAATGAAGCGACAGGACGTGAACCTCGATTTCTCCGATTGGCGCGACGAGTTACGCGCCGTCGAAAACGAAGCCGAGAAAGGAGTCGAGGCCAACCTGAACAGCGACGAGGTTCCGATAGATCCGCAGCGAATGTGTCGCGGCGTCCGCGACTGGCTCGAGACGATCGACGACCCGATCGTCATCGGCGACGGCGGCGACATCGTCGCGACCGCGGCTAAAATCCTTCCCGTCAAGCGCGAAGGCGGCTGGATGGATCCGGGACCGCTCGGAACTCTCGGCGTCGGAATGCCCTTCGCGCTCGCCGCTCAGCTCGCCAACCCGGACAAGCGCGTCGTCATCGTCTACGGCGACGGCTCGTTCGGTCTCAACGGCTTCGAGTACGACACCGCGGTTCGCTTCAACCTCCCGATCATCGGCATCGTCGGTAACGACGGAGCGTGGGGCCAAATGATGCGTCCGCAAAACGGCATCTACGGTTTCACCGACGCCACACTGCTGAACTTCACCCGCTACGACAAGGTCGTGGAAGCACTCGGCGGACACGGGGAGCTGGTCGAGAAACCGGACGAGCTGCAGCCGGCACTCGAACGAGCGGCGGCCTCCGGGAAGCCCGCGCTGATCAACGTCGTCATCCGTCGCGACACCGACTACAAGGGCGGTATCTACGTGTAGACGGGGCGCGCATCCGCGCACCAAGCATAGGCACCGGCGGAGGCGGCATCTTGTTGTGATGCGGCGCGCGCCCGCGCGCCGGGCAAGGGCACGGGCATGGGCACGGGCAGGAAAAAGGGCAGCGAAAAGAAACCCAGCAAGATCCAGGAGTACGAAAAGCTGGGATCCTTCTACCTCGGCCGCCCGCTCGACGATGCGGCGGGCGAACCGAGGCCGGAACCTTTCCTTTACGACGCGAAAGACCTGACTACCCACGCGGTGTGCGTCGGCATGACCGGGAGCGGCAAAACCGGTCTGGCCATCTCGCTGATCGAGGAAGCCGCGATCGACGGCATCCCGGTGATCGCGATCGACCCGAAGGGCGATCTGGGCAACCTCATGCTCACCTTCCCCGAGCTGCGCCCGAAAGACTTCAGGCCGTGGATCGACGAGGGTGACGCCGCCCGCAAGGGACGCAGTGCCGACGAGCACGCCCGTTGGACCGCCGACTTGTGGCGCGACGGCCTCGCCGATTGGGACCAGGCACCCGAGAGGATCGGCCGCTTCGAAGACGCCTGCGAGCGCACGATTTACACGCCGGGGAGCCAGGCCGGCCGGCCGCTCACGATTCTAAAGTCGTTTGCGGCGCCTTCCGAGACGATCCTCGCCGACGAAGACGCCTTGCGCGAGCGGGTGCTGGCGACGACTTCGGGATTGCTCGCCCTACTCGGCATCAACGCCGATCCCATTCGCAGTCGTGAGCATATTCTTCTGTCGTCCCTGCTCGACCGCGCCTGGCGCCAACATCAGAATCTCGATCTGCCGTCGCTCATCCAGCAGATCCAATCGCCCCCGATCTCGCGCGTCGGCGTCATGGAGCTGGATACATTCTATCCGGCCAAAGAACGCTTCGATCTCGCGATGGCGCTCAACAGCTTGATGGCCTCCCCCGGGTTCTCAGCGTGGTCGACCGGCGATCCCCTCGAAGTCGGCCGCCTGCTCTACACCGACGAGGGGCGTCCTCGCCTGTCGATCGTCAGCATTGCACACCTCTCCGATGCCGAGCGCATGTTTCTCGTCACGTCGCTCCTCAACGAGGTCGTCGCGTGGATGCGTTCGCAACCCGGCAGCCGCACCCTGCGCGCGATCCTCTACATGGACGAAGTTTTTGGCTACCTGCCACCGACCGCGAACCCGCCTTCCAAGATCCCGATGCTGACGCTTCTGAAACAAGCTCGCGCCTTCGGCCTCGGCGTAGTGTTGGCGACCCAGAATCCGGTCGATCTGGACTACAAGGCACTGTCCAACGCCGGGACCTGGTTCCTCGGCAGGCTGCAGACCGAACGCGACAAAGCACGCGTTCTCGAAGGGCTCGAAGGCGCGACCGCATCGGCTGGAAAGGCGTTCGATCGGGACGAGATCGAGAAGACCCTGGCCGGGCTCAACAGCCGCGTGTTCATGATCAACAACGTACACGAGGACCGTCCGGCAATTTTCAACACGCGCTGGGCGCTGTCGTATCTCGCCGGGCCGCTGACCAGAGCCCAAATCAAGCAACTCGCGGCACCGACCGACGGCCGGTCGACGGCAGAGAAGGCGCCAGCCGGCAACCAGGCAAGCGCCCGTACGAGACCAGTGGCCGTCGAGGTCGCTGCACCGATAGCTCACGCGCCCGACCCGGCAGCCAGCTCGCGGCCGATCCTCCCTGAGGGCATCGAGGAACGATTCGCTCCCGTCCTTTCCGCGCCGGACCGAGGCCAGCAACTGGTCTACCGTCCTGCACTGTGGGCGGCCGCGACCCTGCACTTCGTCAAGTCGACCGTCGCCGTCGACACCTGGACCCAGGTCGCCGCCCGCGTGCCGCTGCGGGGTAAGGCCGCGAATCCCTGGAAGGGCATGGCAACGACCGAAGAGGCGCTTCCCGACCTCTCGACCGAGCCTGCAGCCGGCGCCCGCTTCGATCCCCTACCGGCCGCGGCGAGCAATCCCCGCAAGTACGGCCAATGGCGCAAAGCTCTCTCGACAGCGCTCTATCGAGAGCGCGCGATCGAAGTGTATCGCTGCAAGAAGCCGAAGTTGATCGCCGGGCTGAACGAGTCGGATGGCGAGTTCCGCGGCCGATTGTGCGACGCGATGCGCGAGCAACGCGACCTCGCCATCGAGAAGCTCCGCAAGAAGTACACGCCCAAGCTGGCCCGCTTGCAGGACAGAATCGCGCGTGCCGAGGACCGCGTCGAGAAAGAAGAGGAGCAGTACTCCTATCAGCGCAACCAGACCTTGATCTCGATCGGCGCGACCGTAGTCGGAGCGCTATTCGGCCGTAAACTGACCGGCTCGCGCGGGGTCGGTCGCGCGACAACCGCCGCGCGGTCTCTCGGCCGGGCGTCGCGCGAGCGCGGTGACATCGAGCGCGCCGCGCAACGGGTGGAAGAGCTGCGCGACGAGCTGGTTGATCTCGAGAAAGACTTCGAAGCCGAGGTCGATCGCCTGCGCGAGGAGATCGACCCCGCCGAGTTCACCGTCGAAACGGTAGTCGTGCGCCCTCGCAAGTCGGACCTCACCGTCGATCGATTGCTCCTGGTCTGGGAACCGTGGAACACCGACGCCGAGGGCGTCGCCGAGCCCGCGTTCCACACATGAAAATCGATCGCCGCCTCGTCCGTCTCGCGGTCGCGATCGTCTTGGCCGTGCTCGCCTGGGTGCTCGACCTCGACCTGAGCGAATCCGGGAGCCGTACGACTTCGACCGGCTCGGCCGAGGTCCTCCGCGCAATCGAGCATCGCCTATCCGACCAGTGGGTCGAAACCGACGCGGTGGTCACCCGTGTGCTCAAGGACGACACCCACGGATCGCGCCACCAGCGAATCCTCGTCGACATCGCCGGCCGATCCGTGCTGATCGCCCACAACATCGATCTGGCACCACGCGTTCCCGTTCGCAAAGGGGACTCGCTGCGGCTCCGGGGCGAGTTCGAGTGGAACGAAAAGGGCGGAGTGATCCACTGGACACACCACGATCCGGGCGGCCGACACAGCGGTGGCTGGATCGAGCATCGCGGCAAGCGATTCGAGTAGCGCCATCCCGACCGGCCAGCCGTCGCCCCCGCATCCAGCATGCGAGGTGACACGATGGGCGAATCGGTCACAACGCCCGAGCAAAAGTCTCGCATCCTCGCCACCCCCCGCTGCCATTTTCGAAAAAACTGCGCGACATTAGCGGCTGGCATTGATACTGCTTTGTGCTTTGCCATGGCCGACGCCGGGGTACGACGGTAGTCGTACGAGAGACGCCCGCGC
>JANQHZ010000611.1 GCA_028282445.1 Candidatus Binatia bacterium
GTGCGTATCCGTTCGGTCGACGTGATTGAACAGATACGTCCCGCGTTGGTAGACGCGAATCCCGTAGCAGGCCGACTCGACGAGTCGCCTTCCCGACCACTCTTCGTGCAGCGGCTGTAGATCGCGACTGAGTGCGGCGTTGAAGGCCTGATCCTCGTAGAAGAGGGTCGGGATGACGCTGAGATCGTCGTTCTGGATGTAGTCGATCCGAGTCTCGGCGCGAAAGTGATCGCGGCAGGTGTTGAGGTGCTCGAGCAGGCGCTGATGAATTTCGGGAGGGAGGCGCGTCTTTTTGAATCCCAGGCCGCAGTACGGCGCGGCGTCTTGCATGGTTTGGTTCTGACGTTCGAGAAGCTCAGGCGTCTCGAACATCGGCAGCAGGTTGGCGGCGTTCGCCATCGGTCGCACCGGTTATCTCGAAAGTCACTTGTAGGCTCGCGCCGACCGGACTCGGTCGCGCGAAACCGGTCTAGGATTCCACCCGCTCACCGTACAACCGCGTTCGCGCCTTGTCGGCCAGCTCGAAGAATCGCTTCTCGACCGGCCCGTGGGCCTGGGCGATAAAGCTGTCGAAGTTCTCCCGCAACATGTTCGAGCTGCGAAAGAGTTGCTTGTGCCACTCCGAATGGGCGAACGGGCCGGCCGAGCCGTCGTTGACGTCGGTGTAGTAATGAAAGAACGAGCCCGGAGGGAGGTCCTCGGCGTGCTGCTCCTGGACGGCGAACTGCTCGATGTCGAGGAGCTCGTAGTCGATGCCGTTGGGATACATCGCCAAGGCGAAGCACGCCATTTCCGACACCCACACGCCGTGCTCGGGGGCGTCGATGATGCGGGCGAGAAGGTAGAGGACTTGCAGGAAGCGAAAGATATCCTGGATCAGTCCTTCCTTCTGCAGGGTTTGGCCGGTGAGGAATACGGTGACGCCGCCGGGCTTGAACTCCTGGTCGCAGCCCAGTGCCTCGAGCAGCTTGGGCAGCGATACGCCCCGCTCCTGATTGGTCGCGAACGAGAAGTACCTCTCTTCGGAGATGATCCAGTTGCGCGCCATCGCGTTGCCGGTCGGGAAGATGTGCTCTTGCAGGTCGCCGTAAAGGAAGATGTCGGTGTCCATCAAGCAGACGACGTCGTCGGGCTCGACTAAGTGACGGATCGCGGCGAGTGCCTCGACCCGGTTCATCGGCACGTAGCGCTCGCCCCCGCTCGCAAAGTCGATATTGTGGTGGTCGCCGAGGCTGGTGCCGGACAGCAGGCGAATGCCGTAGGTTTCGATGATCTGCGCCAGATCTCGAGAAATCGGGGCGGCGTCGTTGCAGACGACGACCGTTACGTCCCAGCCGTCGGGGAGTTGTCCAACCATCGACTCGAACAAAATTGCCAGCTGCCAGTGAAAATAGGGCACGTCCTCGATTCCGAAGACGAAGCGGACGTTGGGGCGGGTTTTGACCTGGGCCGAAGGTACGACCGCAGAGTTTGCGTCGGAGCGTGGCCGAATGTGCACCAGGCCGAGCTCCTGCAAGTCGAAGAGGGCAGAAGCGACGTCCGCCGTGAGGACCGCCTCGGTCGCCTCGAAACGAGGCCGGAGCTCGTCGACGATATCCTCGAGAGCTCTGCTGCCGTCGCAGAGGCGGAAGATTTCTTTGCCCGACTCGTTCAGCGCATAAACGCGGTCTTGGTCCGGCGGCAGCAGGACCATCTCGTTTGCAACCTCGAAGGCCTTGAGGCGCTCCTCCTGGCGCGGCCGGATCTTTCTAGCGCTGCCCGGCGGGGCCACTGCGCCGGCGCGCTGGGCTTGCTGCCCGCCCGGCCCTTCGACTTCCGGCATCGATCAGTCGTCGAAACGGAAGAGAGCCGTTCTGATCTCCGGCGCGGGGGCTGCGGCCGGGAAGGCGCTGGCCGAAACGGTCGGGAAAGCTGTCGGAACCGACGCAGCGCCCGGGGCACTGATCGCCGCATCGGTCGGGGGCGGGATCGTGGGCTGGCGTGTCGGGCTTGTCGGGCTCCCCGTCGGCGTCATGGTGGGCTCCGCCGTGGTCGGCGAAAGCGTCTCCGCTGTGGTCGGCGAGCGCGTCGGGTCGAAGGTCATCCCGGTCGGCATCGGTGACGGCGAAAACGTCGGCGAGCCGGTGGGCGATACCGTGGGCTCCGCCGTGGTCGGCGAGCGCGTCGGGTCGAAGGTTAATCCGGTCGGCATCGCTGACGGAGACACCGTCGGCGATGTGGTCGGGTTGGTAGTAGCGGCGGTCGGCATCAAGCTTGGAGACGAGGTCGGCGACACAGTAGGCGACGTGGTCGGGTTGGTCGTAGCGGCGGTCGGCATCAAGCTGGGGGGCGAGGTCGGCGACACCGTCGGCGAGCCGGTAGGGTTGAGCGTAGCGGCGGTCGGGCTCAAGCTGGGAGGCGAGGTCGGTGCGACCGCGGTCGGTTCGGCGGTCGTCGGATACAGCGTCGGCACCCCGGTCGGAGCAGGAGCGGTCGGGCTGGTCGTGGGACTCATGGTCGGGCAGCCGGGGGCGACCGTGCCGCCACTCGGTTGCCCGGCTGCGGGTCCGGATTGCAGCGGGATCGATAGAATCACCGGCGCCGACCATGCGACCTTGAGCGCAGTTCGACGGGTGACCCCCGCGGCTCGCGGTGTTTCCTCGTCCTCGCTCGCCGAGACTTCCGTCGACTTGTCGGCACCATCGGAGACCTGGCCACGCAGTCGTTCGAGCTCCTCGATCAGCTCTTTCTTGGTTTTCTTGGAGTCGCTCATGACCGGTCCTTACCGATTGCCACGGGCCGAAACCCTAGCAGCATGCTCCTGGAGGGGGCAATGTCGGTCCTGCGTCGATTGTGTCGGATCCCTCGTTCTTGGGTTGGGTTCGTGCCGCAGCCCATTCGCTTGGTCGTCGTCACCGTGGTTCGCGGCTGCGCCCGAGCACCGTATAGGCACCGAGCATCAGCACCACCAGAGCGATCAGGAGCCCCTTCCACGAAGTCGCCGGAGCCGGCACCGTTACGTCGGTGCAAGTCCCGGCGATACAAGTCAGCCCGGTCTCGCACTCGCCGGTGTCGATACACGCGCCGCCTTCGGGCACGCCCGTCGCGGTCGCGGTCGGAGTCGCGGTTGCCGTCGGCGTCACGGTCGGGGTGGATGTCGCGGTCGGAGTCGATGTCGCAGTCGGGGTGGATGTCGCAGTCGGAGTCCATGTCGGAGTAAAGGTGGATGTCGCAGTCGATGTCGCCGTTGCCGTGGATGTCGGGGTCGGTGTGCAGAGTGTCGGCGTTCCGGGGCAGATGGGGTTTCCCGCTTCGCAGACACTCGCCGTATCGCACGCATCCTGGGCCGGTCGGCAGATCGTGCCGCAGGTGAACTGCGTCAGCGTGTCGGGTGGGCAATCCGGGCTCGAGCCGGTGCACTCCTCGGCAGGGTCGCACTCGCCGGTGGAGGCTCGGCACTCGGTCCCCATCGGGCTCAGCTCGTCGGGTGGACACGCTCCCGACGAACAGGTCTCGACGAGGTCGCACGCGCCGGCGGAGGGCCGGCAGGTCGTGTCGTTGGATAGCGCATTGTCGCAGGTCGCGTCGCAGCAGAATGGGTCGTCGCAGGTTTCCATGGGGTCGACGACTCCATTGCCGCACCCGACGGTCAGGGTGATCGTCGGCTTCAACCCGTTGAACCGCGTGACGTTTCCACCGCCCGCGGCGGGCGCGTCGATCTCGAAGCTCGGCGAAACGCTGCCGATCGTCGCGACCGGCAGCTCGCGGAGGATGGTGAACAAGTTGGAGATGTCGGAGATCGGTGGGTTGATGTTGTGCAGATCCCAATCCTGGATCACGCCGCCGACCCAGTAGGTTCCCTCGGGAGCGGTCGGTGCGCTGGCCTGGTCGAGGCGGGTCGCGTCGGCCATTTCGAAGCCGAACCCGGTAAAGGCCACCGTGTCGGAGGGATTTGCCTGGCGGATGAACGTAGTCACGGAGGCCGGGTCGTTGTAGGTCCCGCCCGCGCCGACCGTGGTCTCCTCGATCTCGATCGTCATATCGACGATGTCGCCGTTCATGAAGCCGTTGGCCGCGAAGGTTCCACCGACCGAGCTCACCTGCCCGATCCCGACGAAAGTGAGCGTCGCCACGCGGGCCTGCGACGGATCGACCGAGCCAGCGACCAATACGGCAAGCGCCAGCAACGAGGCGGCGACGCGGCGGACGATCCTTGCCACTGGTTCCAATCGACCTCTGCTGGTTTGGTGAGTCGTCATGGCTTCGTGGGGCTTCACGCGAGCCGGGATGCGAAGCGCGCGAGCGCCTTATCCCTACCTCAACTTCTGATTTTTGCAAATAAAAATGGTCTATAAAGTCCAGATTCGTGGATCTCGGCCCTTTCTCGGGGTAAGGGAGCTTGGTGCGGGTCCGGGCTCTAATTTGATGACCCTATCGCCCCGATGAACAGCCCCTCTCCTCCGGTTCGACGCATCGTCGTCGCGACACACCACAAGGCCGGTACCGTCTACTGTCTGCGAGTCTTTGGAGAGATTTGCCATGAGCTGGGCTTGGGATTCTGGGACATGGAGTCCAGCCGCAAGCCGGATCCGTGGCATATCGCGTTCCACGGCAACGCGACTCTGCAGCGCTTGCAAGGGGCGTTGAGCGAAGGCTGTAGGCTCTTGCATGTCGTTCGCCACCCAAAGTCCCTGATCGTGTCGGGCGCTCGCTATCACCTCGACGCCGAGGAGGCTTGGCTCGATCAGCCGCGTCGGCGTTTCGGCGGTCGATCGTATCGCCGAGCGCTGAGCGAGATCGATTCGGAGGAGGGGCGCCTTCGTTTCGAAATGGTGAACAAGGCGTGGGACACCATTGTCGAGATGGTGGAGCTCGAGTCGGCCTCTCTCGGCGTCGACCGCATGACGGTGAAGCTCGAAGACCTGAGCCACGATTCATCCCGGCGGACGTACGACGAGATCCTGTCGTTCATGAGCTTCGAAGGTGAGATCCGCACGAGAGGGATGGCCAGGTTCGTCAAGCATGCGCTGTGGTCGATGGAGAAAATGCCCGCCCACTCCCGAGGCGGGGTCGGCGACGCGTGGCGAGAGTTGTTCGGCGACGCGCTCGACGCGCGATTCGAAGCCTTGTTCGGCCAGCCCGAAATCGCTCTCGGGTATCGCCGCCAACCCTTTCCGACGATCGCGGCGGGGTCGAGTCTCGGTTCCGGTTTCTGCCCCGACCGGCCCGTGGTCTGGTTCAGTGTTCCCAAGACTGCCAGCACCTCGATCGAACGAGCCCTGCGGGGTCGTGCCTTGCTGGCGGGGAGGCAATGGGAGGTAGGCAAGGTCTTCCGGCTTCACCGCGGCGAGTTCGAGTCGGTCCGCCGGCGCTTCCCCGATCGCTGGGGACGTGCGACCAAGTTCACGGTGGTTCGCAATCCATGGGACCGCCTTGTCTCCGGATGGCGCTACGTCGCAGCCGATCGGCCGCTGCGCGAGCTTCTGCTCAATCTACCCGAGCGCACGGACCGTCACCGCTGGCACCACGTGACGCGAACGCAAAGCGAGTTCCTCGTCGACGAGAGCGGCCGGTTGATCCCCGATCATATCCTGCGCTTCGAGAGCTTGCAGGAAGACATGAATCGCTTTTGCGAGAGTGTTGGGCTGACGCCCATTCCCCTACCGCATGTGAATCGAACATCACGGCAGGAGTATCGCGCCTATTACGACGACGAGACTCGCGGCATGGTCGCTGACCTGTTTCGACGCGACATCGAGCTCTTCGGCTACGAGTACTAGGAGTCTGCGCGGCAGAGCGCCGACACGCCCTTTGTTGAGAAGGCTCGCACCGCGGCGCGCTCAGATTCTCGGTCCGATGCCACCGGTCGGGCTGCTCAGGGTCGCCAGGACCGGCTGTTGGGCGCATCGGGCAGTCTTGGATCCGTCCCGTTCCTCATACCCACACCACCTTTC
>JANQHZ010000644.1 GCA_028282445.1 Candidatus Binatia bacterium
CCTCCGAAGCCAGCCGCTGCGCGGTGGCGCGCCCAATCCCAGCCGCCGCGCCTGTGA
Source organism: Candidatus Binatia bacterium (assembly GCA_028282445.1). GTDB lineage: Bacteria > Desulfobacterota > Binatia > HRBIN30 > CADEER01 > CADEER01. The sequence continues at coordinate 58 of JANQHZ010000644.1, forward strand.
TCAATCCAACTTTGTCTTCAAATCGCTTCATAAGAACCTCCACGGGAGTTCGCCGCCGGAAACTGCAACCGCAAATGAACGCGGATGAACGCTGATACGTCCTCGAATGACGCCAGGCTCCCAGTACGCTGCGTAGAACTTCGTGCGGAGCGGGGTCGCCCTGGCTCGCACATACGCTCCTGCTCGAGCGTTCCTGATTCCCTGGATCAGCGTTTTTCTGCGTTCATCTGCGGTTCCCCACCCGGACTTGAGGTGTCCGGTGCCCCTCTGTTAATCCTGTCCAAACGATCGTTTCAATCCTCTCCTTCTCCTCACATCTTCGTTCCACCTACCGGCCGCGTCCTGCGGCGACGGCACGGAGTCTCCATTGAATCTCAGTTACAGCAAGGAATACGAGGGCTTCCGCGAAGAAGTCCGGCAGTTTTTGTCCGAGAACTGGACCGACGCGGATCGCGCATCGGCACCCGAAGCGGATCTGCAAACGGTCCGCGGCGCGATGGGCGGCGGCGTTCGCACCGACGAGCGGGCTACCGAGTTCCGCAAGCAGGCCATCGCTCGCGGCTACATGTACCGATCGATCCCGCGCCAGTACGGCGGTGGCGAGCAGCCTCCCGACCCCCTCAAGGCAACCATCATCGCCGAGGAGTTCAAACAGTCGAAGGCGCCGTTCGAGATCATGGGACAGGGGCCCAGCATGCTGGCGCCGACCCTGGTCGAGAAGGGTACCGAAGAGCAACGCCAGAAGTACGTCGAGTCGACCCTGCTCGGGCACACGATGTGGTGCCAAGGATACAGTGAGCCGGGCGCCGGCAGCGACCTCGCGTCGTTGCGCACCAGCGCGGTGCTCGAAGGCGACGAGTGGGTGATCAACGGCCAGAAGATCTGGACGTCGAACGCGCAAGAAGCGGACATGATGTTCGCTTTGATCCGCACCGAGCCCGACAAGCCCAAGCACGACGGCATCACCTATTTCCTGATCGACATGAAAACCCCCGGCATCGACGTACGCCCACTGCGCCAGATGACCGGCGAGGCCGACTTCAACGAAGTATTCTTCGAGAACGTACGGGTTCCGAAGGACAGCATCGTCGGCGAACGCGGCAACGGCTGGAAGGTCAGCCGTTCGACCCTCAAGCACGAGCGAGCCCTGATCGGCAACGCCTCGCTGGCGCGGCGAACCTTCGACGGATTGATCGCGATGGCCCAGATCATCGAGGTCGGCGGCCGACGCATGATCGACGATCCCGTCATCCGCGACCGGGTGTGCTCGATCGAAGCCGACCTGCTCGCCGCCGAGTACAACGGCTTCCGCCTACTGACGATGGGCGCCAAGAACGAAGATCCCGGTGTGGCCGGAATGGTACCCAAGCTGCACTCGACCAACGTCGTCTACAGAGTCACCCAGCTGGCGATGGACATCCTCGGCGACCACGGGTTGTTCGCCCCGGGCGAAGCGAGGGCACCCGACATGGGCGGCTTCTCGACCGCCTACATGTGGTACTGGGGCATGGCGCTCGGCGGCGGTGCCCCCAACATCCAACGCAACATCATCGGCGAACGCGGCCTGGGACTGCCTCGTAACGTATAAGTTTTTCTCACCACGGAGACACAGAGACACAGAGACTGCGAACGCAAGACGTTGGCTGGGCTTTTCTCGCGATCCCTTTGAGGATCCAAGCCACCCGCGAAAATCAGGCGGACCCAACTTCGTAATCTCTGTGCCTCTGTGCCTCCGTGTTGAATAGGGTGATTTAATGGATTTTGGACTCTCCGAAGATCAGGTTCTCTTCAAGGACACGCTGCGTCGCTACCTCGAGGCCGAGTGCCCGACGACCCGGGTGCGGGCGATCATGGAGGGCGACGACGGCCACGATCGCGACCTCTGGCGCGGTCTCGCCGAGCTCGGCATCGCAGGGCTGATCGTACCGGCCGAGTACGGAGGCTCCGAGCTCGAGATTCTCGACCTCGCCCTCGCTGCCGAAGAGATGGGATGGGCGGCAACCCCCGGCCCGTTTTTCGGCAACTCGATCGCCACCGCAGCGCTGGTTGCCTCCGACGACGAGGACGTCAAGAAAGAGTGGTTGTCGAGGATCGCGACTGGGGAATCGATCGCCACGCTCGCCCTCAGCGAGAAGATCGGCGAGTGGGATCCGGACCGCATGGAGACTCGCGCGCACGACGGCCGACTGAGCGGTGAAAAACCGCTCGTGCCCTACGCGGCGGTGAGCGACGTGTTGCTGGTTGCCGCCAAAGACGAGGACGGAGCGGGGATTTGGTTGGTCGGGAACGGCGCATCCGGCATGACCACGACGACGCTTCACGGCAACGACATGACGCGCCGACTCGACGCAGTCGCGTTCGACAATACGCCCGCCGTAAAGATCGCCTCCGGTAGAGCAGCGCTCGATCGCGCGCGCGACGTCGGACTCGTCTTATTGGCGGCAGATTCCTACGGAGGCTCGGCGCGCAGTCTTCACATGACATCCGATTACGCACTCACCCGAGAGCAATTCGGACAGGTCATCGGCGCTTTTCAGGGCGTCAAGCACCAGCTCGCCAACATGGCAACGGAGCTCGAACCAGCGCTGTCGCTGTGGTGGTACACCGCGCACGCCCTCGACCACATTCAAGACAAAGCCGAGCGGCATGCAGCGCTTACCAAAGCACATCTCACCGACGTCTTCGACATGGTATCGCGCTACGCCATCGAGCTGCACGGCGGGATCGGGTTCACCTGGGAGTACGACCTGCATCTGTGGTTCCGCCGCGCGCTCTTCAACCGATCCTACATGGGCACCGCTTCCTACCACCGCAAGCGAGCCGGCGACCTCGCCGGCTGGTAAAACTACTTCACCACAGAGACACAGAGGCACCGAGAGCTCACAGCTGGCGATCCTTGGTCTTGCCCTCAATTTCTTTGGCCAAAGTCGCTGCGAGCGCAGTCCCATAACATCCCTCAATCTCTGTGCCTCTGTGTCTCTGTGGTGAGGAATTCAGGGGAGACGAATGGGACGAATCGACGGGAAGGTAGCACTGATCACCGGCGCAGCATCCGGCATTGGTTTCGCCTGTGCCGATCGCTTTGCGCGTGAGGGTGCGACGATCGCCGGAATCGATCTCGCCGAGCAACCCGAGGAATGGCAGCGCGTCTCGGAAGCAGCCCCAGCTTCTTCGTTCGCCAGCGGGGTCGACGTACGCGACGAAGAGGCAGTGAAGAATGCGGTCGCCGGCATCCTTGAGACACACGGCCGCATCGACGTTCTCGTCAACGGCGCCGGGGTCGAAGGAGTCGGCGCCGCCCACGAGCTTGCAGTCGAGGACTGGGATCGCACCGTCGATATCAACCTCAAGGGATCCTTCATCGTCACCAAGCACACCGTGCCGGCGATGATTGCAGCGGGAAGTGGCAGCATCGTTCACATCGCCAGCGTCGAAGGCCTGGAAGGTCTGAGCGGCGGACTGGCTTACAACGTGTCCAAGGGGGGCGTGATCCAGATGACCCGCACGATGGCGATCGACTATGCCCGCGACGGGATCCGGGTGAACTGCGTATGCCCCGGCCTCATCGACACTCCACTCACCGCCCTGCTCCACGATCCGGCACTCAAGTCGGTGCGCGACCAGATGATCCGCTGGCACATGATGGACCGCGCCGGTCGCCCCGACGAAGTCGCCGCGGCAATCCTCTTCCTCGCCTCGGACGACGCCTCCTTCGTCACCGGCCATCCGCTGGTGGTCGACGGCGGCTGGACGGCCGGCAAACGACTCGAGATGTAGTGGGTTGCGGCGAGGCGTTTGCAACAATCCCCTTGCGCGAGGTCCACTCCGCCGTCAACAATTGAAGGCGTGTATCGCACCCGCAACGCCGAAAAAAATGCTCGGACGGAGGCCCCGCGGGCTTTGCTCGCGCGGTCGACCCCACCCGAGCGCTTGAGCGCGCACGGGGGCGTTTCCCAGGACGCAGGAGTCGCCGATGAGCCACTCAGGTAAGTTCGACCTCGCGAAGTTTCCCGTCCACCTTGGCCTGGGCGCCAAGGTGGTCCTCCAGGACGAGTTCACCGGCGATATGGACTGGTACATGGAGTACGGTCGGCGCCACGACTCGGACGGCCGCGAGGGGCGGCTGGTCGCCATGCACACCTTCACCGAACCGTGGCCAACCTGGGAGATGCATCCAGAAGGGGACGAGCTGGTCGTCTGCGTCGCCGGTGAGATGACCCTGATCCAGGAGATCGACGGCGAGATGCGTTCGGTTACCGTCGCGGCCGGTGAGGCTGTCATCAATCCGCCGGGCGTCTGGCACACCGCGGACATCGAAGGTCGGGCCACGGCCCTCTTCGTCACCGCCGGGATCGGCACCCAGAACCGCCCGCGCTGATCGCGCGCGACATCTGTTCGAGAACCGCAATGCCACCGAACACCGAGGGTAGCCGCTCGATCAGTAGAGAGATCCGCCTGCTCGGCCGACTGCTGGGACTGGTGATCCGAGCCCAGGCCGGCGATGCAACCTTCGATCTGGTCGAGTCGGTGAGGCGATGCGCCGTCGAGGGCCGTCGTCGGGGAAGCGCGGCGATCGACGAGTTGTACGCCATCCTGAGGGCGCAACCGATCGACGAACAGCTCCATGTGATCCGCGCATTCGACTGGCTCGCGCTGCTGGTCAATACCGCCGAAGATTCGCAATTCGAACGCCCATCGTCGACCACCGAGGCAGGCAATCGCCGCGTATCGCTCGAATCCAGCTTCGACCGAGCAGCGACCGGGGCAACCGCCTCGACAGAGATCGCCGACGTTCTGAGAGATCTACAGCTGAGCCCGGTCATCACCGCGCATCCGACCGAGGTTCGCCGCCAGACCATCCTCAACGTACTGCAGGAGGTCGCATCGCTGTTGACCCAACGCGATCTCGCCGGCTCCGACGAGGCTCGGCTCGGCGACGTCGAGCAACGTCTCGAGGTCGCCGTGTTGACCTTGTGGCAAACAGCGTTGCTTCGCCTATCCAAGCTGAGGGTGCGGGACGAGATCAACGAGGCCCTGCGCTACTACGAGGCGAGCCTATTCGAGGTAGTGCCGCAACTGCTTGGACGCTTCGCCGACCTGGCCGTCCAGCACGGCGGAGTTCCGGACCTGGACACGTTCCGCACCATCAGCATGGGCTCGTGGATCGGCGGGGATCGCGACGGCAATCCATTCGTCACCGCCGACGTGCTGCACTACGCGGTCGGCCGCCAGGCATTCGTGGCCCTACGCCGCCATCTCGCGACACTCGACCGACTCTCGAAAGAGCTCTCGATGTCCGCTCGCCTGATCACGCCAACCGGCGAGCTCCAAGAGCTCGCCGACAGCTCGGGGGACGATTCCCCCTTCCGAGCGGACGAGCCCTACCGGCGCGCGCTGCGCGGCATGCACGCCCGCCTCTACGCCTTCGCCGACGAGATGCTCTACGAAGATGTCGACGGCGTCCCTGGGCCGGCGCCGCGACACCCCCGACCGGCCTATCGCGACATGAAAGAGCTGCTCGCCGAGATCGCGATCGTCGACCGGTCCCTGCGCGCCCACGGTGCGGCCGACCTCGCCGACGCCAAGATCGAGCCCTTGCGGCGCAGCGTCGAGGTGTTTGGCGCCCACCTCTGCGGACTCGATATGCGGCAGAACGCACGCATCCACGAGGCCGTAGTCGGCGAGCTGTTGGCCGAAGCCGGCGTCTGTCCAAACTACGTCGAGCTCGATGAAGGGCCGCGCTGCGATGTCCTACGCGCCGAGCTGGCCAACCCGAGACTGTTGCGCCACCCCCACGGCGACTATTCCGACCAGTGCGAGGGAGAGCTCGCTATACTCGACGAAGCCGCACGCGCCGTCGGGCGTTTCGGGAGGCGCGTAACTCCTCACTACGTCATATCGATGGCGACCACTTTGAGCGACGTGCTCGAGGTGGCGGTGCTGCTGAAGGAAGTCGGCCTCGCCACCGTTCCACGAGCTGGAAAGGCGGCGACCTCACAACTCGACATCGTTCCTCTCTTCGAAACGATCGATGATCTGACCAACGCCCCGGCGACGCTCGCGGCGATGCTCGACGAGCCCGTGTACCGAGAGATCGTCCAATCGCGCGGCAATCGCCAGGAAGTAATGATCGGGTATTCCGACTCCAATAAGGACGGCGGATATCTCTCGTCGCAGTGGAATCTGTTCGCCGCCCAGCGCTCCCTCGCCGCCCATGCGCGCAGGGCCGGAATACGGCTGCGACTGTTTCACGGTCGAGGCGGAACCGTTGGTCGAGGCGGCGGCCCGGCCTACGACGCCATCCTCGCCCAGCCCGCTGGTTCGGTCGATCGGTCGATCCGAATCACCGAACAGGGCGAGATGGTGGCCGCCAAGTACGCACGGCCCAGCCTCGCACGCCGCAACCTCGAGACCTTGCTCGCCGCCACTCTCGAAGCGTCCTGCCTCGACCCGGACCGGCTTGGCGCGTGCACCTCCGAGTTCGAGTCGGCGATGCAGTCGCTCGCATCGGAATCCCTCGACGCCTACCGCAACCTGGTGTACCGCGACGACCGCTTCGTTACCTTCTTTCGGGCAATCACTCCGACCAACGAGATCCCAATGCTCAACGTCGGCAGCCGTCCGGTCTCGCGAACCAAATCCGACGCGATCGAGTCCCTGCGCGCCATCCCCTGGGTATTCGGGTGGACGCAGTGCCGCTTGATGATCCCCGGTTGGTACGGAGCCGGCACGGCCTTCGACCGCTTTGCCGCGGAAGACACCGACCGTGCAGCTCTGTTGGGTCGCATGTACGGCGAGTGGCCATTCTTCCGGACCGTGTTGAACAACATGGGCATGGTGCTGGCGAAGTCCGATATCGAGATCGGCCGTCGCTACGCGCGGGCGCTGGTCGAGGACGCAGCGATGCGCGACGAGATCTTCGATCGCATCGAAAGAGAACATCGGCTCACTCTCGACTGGCTCGAACGCATCACGGGATCGGACGATCCGTTGGTGGACAGTCCCGAGTTGGCGCGAAGTATCCGCAACCGCTACCCCTACCTCGACCCACTGCACGTCATGCAGATCGAGCTATTGCGGCGCTATCGCGGCGGCGACCGCGACGACCTCGTCGCACGCGGGATCCAGCTGAGCATCAACGCCATCGCGACCGGCATTCGCAACTCCGGCTGACACAGCGAGCCCGCGATCGCAGGACGAGGGCAACCGAAAAACCCATGTCAACCAGTGCCGGGACTTGCGTCGCGGGAACCAGCGATGCTACTTCGCGGCCCCCATGGGATTTCTTTCAGCTACTTCGAGCATCGTCCGGCTGCACGCCAAACCCCCGAAGAAGATCGACCGCGACGCGATCGCGGCTGCCGTCGCCGAGGGCCGCTTCCGCGATCAGGACGACTTCGGCATGCCGAAAGCCGAGGCCTTCGGCTGGGTCGCTATGCACGACCCGCTCGTTACCGAGTTCGATGCCAGCGACTTGTTCTTCCAGCAGTATCTCGTAGTGGGGTTCCGCTTCGATAGCCGCGCCGTGCCGGCCAAGCTCGCGTGGATGGAGCGTCGGCGGGCGGAGGCGGCACGCAAGGCCGAGCTCAACCTCGAGCGCATCGGTCGCAACATCAAGCGTGAGATCAAGGACGACGTCGAGTCGACTCTATTGGCACGCGCGCTTCCCAACCCGAAGTTGTTCGAGTGCGCTTGGAACCTCGAGACCGAGACGGTCTACTTCACCGGTAAGTTGAAGAAAGCGCGCGAAGCCTTCTCCACTCTTTTTCGTGAAACTTTCGGAGTCATGCCGACTCCAATGATCCCGTACCTCGCCGCCGAGCGAGTCGGTGTTCCCGACACCGTCGTCGAGCTCGTCCGCGACGTAGAACCGTGCAGACTGGTCCCCGAAGCAACCGGAATCCGGGCCAACGGCGAAGCTGCCGATCTCCAGCAGGCGGAGCTCTGATGAAGGAATCGTTCCTGTCGGTGGTCGAGGAAAAGAGGTTCCTCGGCCGTGAGTTCCTCACCTGGCTGGTCGGACGCATCGAAGAGGGCGGCGGACGCGTCGAGATCGACGGCGAGTATGTCGATCTGGCCCTCGGCAACCGCGTCGTGCTCGAGCAGGGCGGCGACCCCGGCGCCAAGCTGTCGCTGGTCGACGAGGGCGACATGCGGCCGGAGCTCGGCGCCGGACTTCGCCGCGGGAAGCTACTCGACCGTGCCCGCCTGTCGATCACGCGCGGTGAGAGACGCTGGGAGCTGACGCTCGACGGCGGTTTGCTGACCTACGACTCGTTGCGCTGCCCGACGCTGGGCGACCGAGACCCCTCCGACGATCCGCGCGCTGCGCTCGAGAACGATCTCTTCCTGCGTTTGGCCGACATCGAGGACGCCGTCGGAGTTCTCGACCACATGTTCGCCGAATTCTGCGCCGCTCGCGGCGGCGCGGAGTGGGAGAACAAGGCGTTGCCGGAGCTGCGCGCCTGGGTCGAAGATCTCGGCCGCTCCTAGCCCGTTTAGTACAAACCAACTGCTAGCCCGCAAGGTCCATGACTTCTGCGGCCAGGCCGGTAGAAACCTGGTGTGTGGCATCTAACCCCAAGCGGCGACGATCAACGCGCGCAAACGAGCCGGGTCGGTAGCCCTCGTTTTGCACATGAAGCCGGACTTGTGGGCAAAGCGAACGTCCGGCTCCCGCTCGACACGCGAGAAGTCGAGCTTGGGGTGATCCTCGTAGCGCCCGATCCCGAATCCGTCGCCCCGTCGATCCGGATAGACGATCGCCGCGATCGTACCGCCGAGCCCCTTGGCCCGTATGTAGTTGCCAACCGCCGTGCTCGGCTCTTCGGCCGGAGGGTCGGTACGCGGCAGGAACACCGCCTCGATGGTTTCCCCTTCGTGCGGAATCGACCAGCGCTGGGAGTTCGCCTCGACGAAGTCGATGCGCTCCCGCGCGACCTTCAAGAACTCCAGGAGGTCCTCGCCGACGATTCGCATGAATTCGTAGACCGGGTCCCCGGAACGCAGCTCCTTCGCAGCCGCGAAGCGTCGCAACAGAGTGACGTCGATCGGCGAGTTGAGCTGGCTGATCGCCCGACGCGGGACTCCGAGCCACTCTGCCGTCTTGTTGGGACCGCGAGAGTCGAACCACTCCGCCGGCTCGAGCCAGTCGCAGAACGTAAGTGCGTCTTCGTACAGCCCCAGGGAATCCAGCACGAGACTGAGGGCGCATGTCGGAGGGTGCTCGCGATCGAAGTGGTGGTGGTCGAAGTTCGAGCGAGATGGATCGTGGACGCCGCCGATATCGACGACCGCGACACCCGGATCCTCGATCTCCGCAGCCGTCGGTTCGCGCCGGACCACCGGTACCGCGTGCCGGGCGATCAAGACGCACACCGCGAGTAGGTCGTCTTTATGGGCCCCACCGGGGTGGGTCAGAATCGTATGAAGCATCTGGACCCAGTAGCACGATTGTCGCCCAAAAAAGCGCGCGCCGGGTTTCAATCCACGCGAGATTCCGCGGCAATCACCCGGACCGCGCTTGCTCCGCTCAAGATCCAGTAGTGTGCCAACGCATCTTCCAAGAGCCTGGAGAACCGCCGCCACGCGATCGCGATCTACGCGGCGTGGTACAATTTGGTGAGGTCTCAAAAGACGCTAGGCGTCACGCCTGCGATGGAGTCCGACGAACTGGACTGAAAGCAGCCTCGCAGGAAGCCGAAAAACTAGAAGCCTTGGCGCTCTTTGGCCAGCCGCAGCTCGTAGGTCTGCATTACCTTATCTGAGGCTTCGTTCGCGCGATCAACGGCTTCGACTGCGGCATCATAAGCAACATTGGGCGACTCGCCTTGACCCGATAGATCGGCCTCGATCATGTCTTTGAGTTCTTTTCCCATTCCAATGCCCTCTTCTTGAAAGCCGTGGTTCTCCGAACTTCGTAGGATACTCGGGACCCAAAGGTTTTCAAGAGAAACTCAAGGTTTTGCTCGTCAACATCCTTAAAGCAACTTCGCTCGCTGGAGCCAATCACCAGTACTCCCAGGAGGCCATTGTCCAATTCTAGATCCTTGGCCGCCTCGGCATCAAACACAGGAAACGCCACAATCGAACCGATATCTGGGGTGTCGTGGCGTGATAGATTGAGGAATCGGCCCTCCGCATTCTTGCCTTGGGTGTCCGGCACAAAGACCATGCGGCGATTTCGCCACGCGTTGGCGGCGGTAGACCGCCCGTCTCGCTGGAAATCCTGGTGCGGCTCATCTTTCGCAATCCACCTCGGTTCATTGTCGCCTCCGTTAAAGAACGACATCAAAGTCAGCACGGGGGTCCCCCGGTTGTCACGCTTTTGCCGGAAGTACGACACGTAGAATTCAACGTCTGTCCTTCCCTCCCCGAAAACTTCGCTAACAAAACGGTGAGTAACCGCAACAATACGATCGATGTTCGGCCGTGCTCTGTAGATTTGGTCGAATCGCTCCCGACCATCAGACTTTGCGGCAGCCCAATGCTCTTCACCCTTCAGTCGAACCAATTCGCTCGTGATGGCTGCAAGACGCGAGAAAAAGCTGCTGAGGCGCTTCCAGGTACGAGCCTCAGTCTCTGCGTTATCTCGCGCGACTTGAAGCTTGCGCCGTTGGTGCTCGGCCCACCGACCTGTGATGAGGTTGACGAACGGAGCATACGCCAAGGCCGCAAAAACTGCGGCGCGTTTCCACGCAGGCCACGCGTTCACTCCGTCCGTCTGTACGATAAATAATAGAGCCGCCGCAGCACAAGGAACAGCGAATTCAAAGATTACCTTCGGCCAATATCGTTGAACGTACCATCCGCTCGGGTCTAGCGTTCGCATAGCGGCCACGTACCAGCGTCGACAAGTGTAGGTCAACAACTAAAGTATAGTGGTGATCCGCGTATCCGACGAACAATCAACCCCTCGGCGGCCCCCGCTCGGGACGATGCAGAGTCACTACCAGCAATCCTCGCCGCTTGAACCAAGCCCGCCCGGAACGTAGCTGTGGGAACCATGAGGGGAGCATCAACGAGAATCTTGCGCGGTGTCGTAGCATCGCTGGCGATCGCCCTGTTCGCGGCATGCGGCGGCGACGACGATGACGGCGGGTCGGGTCGAGATCCCAATGTCGAAACGCCGCCACTGATCACAGTCGTCCCGCAGGCGACGCGCGGCGTGCTCGCCGTCGACTTCGCCGGACTGCTGAGCGGTCCCGCAGCAACCGAGATCGCGAAGCTGCTCGACGGCAACGGCGCCGACGAGGCGCTCGGCAGCCCCTTCGAAACCATCCAGCGATATATGCTCGATGCGGACATCGCGACCAGCATCGAGAGCGCGATTCTCGCCGATCCGGTCGACCCAACCGACGGCAAACTGTTGGTCGCCAAGGTCGTGGACCGCGTGCTCGCTCTCGACGACATCTTCGGTTCCAGCAGGCTCGACCGAGTCGAAGGTATCCGCGGTCAGGAAATCTACGCCGATCCAGACTCCGGACGGATGTTCACCTTGCTCCGTGACGGTCGACTTCTCATTGGCCGCGAAGCGGGGATGCGGGCCGCCCTAGCCACGCTCGACGGCAACGACCCAGGCGTTCAGGCCGGCGCGATCGGCCCCGATCTCACTTCGCTCGACACCACCGCACCCTTCTCCTTCGTCTACGGTCTTCCGGCCCTCTATCGCGAGATCGATCCACCCGGACCGGGTGCCGTATCCCTGCGCCGCGCCGAGGCCGTCAGTGGCGCCATTTGGTTCGACGCCGAGACCTTCGCGGGTGGGGTCGCCCTGCACAGCGACAACGCCGAGACCTTCGTGGAGCGCTTCAATCGACTCGTCGCCGGCATCGACACCCCGGCTCTGCGTGTCGGCGATACGGGAGCGATCGAGGTAGATATCCCGGCCACCGCGTACGACCGAACACCGGAGGAGATCGTCGCTTCGAGAGCACTCTTGAAGCAGTTGACTCACGGCATGGACGCGGTCGACTACACCGATGGTGTCATCCACGGCGGCAACGTTCCGTGGCTAAACTTCGACGTCGGCGGCGATCCCAACTCGATCTTCATCAACTTCGAGTTCATAGACCAGACAGCGATCGCCCGCTTCGAAGCCGACGAGCTCCCCGCCGGCTTCAAGTTGGCGCCGATTCGCATCTTCGAATCGGACGAGCCGACTTATTTCCTCGTACTCAACGTTTACAACTCCTCCGGCGGACTGGTCGAAGGCGCCCGCGCCGAATGGTCGGTATTCGTCGAGGATCCCGAGGGCGGGCACCCGCGATTCCTGGTCGTGCAAGCGGCGGCCGCCAGTATCTCGGCGGACTCGGTCAATCTTCTGACCGATCCCGAGCCCGTCTCCCACGAGCTCGACGACGGCCGGATCGTCAGCTACGTCGGAGTCGAAGATCCGGATACCGACGAGGTGTCGCACTACTTCACCTCTTCGATCGTGTGGCCGCAGCAACCCGAAGACAGGGAGGGATTCGCGCGCGAGTTCGTTGCCGCCAACGACTACATCTATTGGGGCAACGGCGTTTCCGACCGCACCCTCTACAACGCCTCCGTTCACAACCGCGACGGCGTTCGCATCCCGGACTCGGATATCGAAATCGCCGACGACAGCCGGTGGGCAAGGTACGTCGCCGCGCGGCCCAAACACACCTACGTGTATCTGAATCCCCTGGATATCGTGATTTCGCCCTGGTGGAATCTGGACGCGGACTATCTCGACGTAAACGACGACTTTCGCGGCGAGCTGATCGCGTTCAAGAACAACTTCTACCCATTCACGGTTCGCGGGATGGCCGAGGCGGCGGTCGCCGGTGACGGTGACGTACTCGCAGCCTTCACCGCCGGTGCATCGGCTCCGACGGCGCACTTCAACTTTCGCATCGTCGACCCGCAAGGGCTGGCGAACATCCTCGATCTGCCGAACGACAGCGAGCTGGCCAAGGTGCGAATCCTCGAAGGCGATGTCGACGAAGACTACTACCTCTCGCTGCGGGTCTACCAACTCACGGGCGCTCTCGACGGCCTGCGAGCCGAGTGGGGAGTCTACACCGCAGAGGCGGGTGGGCGTCCACGTGTGACCGTGCTCGACGTGCTGACCGACGACGCCGTCGTCGACCCGGTGCGAGCACTGCTCCTTCCCGACGTCGTCGAGCATGGCTCGAGCGAAGATCGGATGATGACGACTTTGGTGTCCGACGACATCGCCTTCCAGGTCGAAGTCGATTTGGCGAGCAGCGAAAGTGCGCTACCGACCCTCGACTGGGTCGAAACGGCGGACCAGGTGTGCCGGCTCAACGGCGTTTGCAGCAAGTTTTTCTACGACGGCATGACCATGGAAACGCCTGTCCTCGCGGCGAGCTCGAGCGCGGTCGATATCTCGAGGTTGTCGACTCCGTGGGACGAGTTTATCGCGAGCGAGCCGACCAGCGTGCTGTTGCGGTCGGACGCACAGGCCTCGGCCTGGAATCCGTGGGTCAACGTGTCGCCCTGAGTGCGCCGCTCAATCCAGATCTTTGGCGCTGTGGCGCTCGTGGACCTGCTCGTCTTCGGGTCCCCAGATCTTGTTGACGCGTCGACCCCGTTTGACCGCCGGCCGTTCCCCGATCTCCGAAGCCCAGCGCACGACGTTCTCGTAGGACTTCACGTCTAGAAACTCCGCCGCTTCATAGAGATTGGCCAGCACCAACCCGCCGTACCAGGGATAGGTCGCCATGTCCGCGATCGTGTAGTCGTCGCCAACGAGGAAGCGCCGCTCCGACAAGTTCCGATCGAGCACGTCGAGTTGGCGCTTCACTTCCATCGCGAAGCGATCGATCGGGTATTCCAGCTTTTCCGGCGCGTACGCGTAGAAGTGGCCGAAGCCGCCGCCGAGAAACGGAGCGCTTCCCATCTGCCAGAACAGCCACGACATGCATTCCGCGCGAGAGGCAGGGTCGGAGGGAAGGAAGGCATCGAACTTCTCGGCGAGGTAGAAAAGGATCGCACCCGACTCGAATACACGAGTCGGCGGCGACGTACTGTGGTCGACCAACGCCGGAATCTTCGAGTTCGGATTGGCTGCGACGAAGCCACTGCTGAACTGGTCGCCCTCCAGAATGTTGATGAAGTAGGCGTCGTAGTCGGCCTCGGTCTTGCCGAGCGCCAGTAACTCTTCGAGCATCACGGTCACCTTCACTCCGTTGGGAGTAGCCAGTGAGTAGAGCTGGAGGGGGTTGTCGCCAACCGGAAGGTCCTTGTCGTGCGTCGGACCGGCGATCGGCCGATTGATGCTCGCAAAACGCCCCCCACTCTCGGTGTTCCATGTCCATACTTTCGGCGGCGTGTATCCATCCGAATCGGTCATCTCGATCCCCTTCCGGTTTCTGGTATCCAACGATAGTCTCCCAATGTCCGTCGAATACCGACTCCGCACAAGACCTTGGGCGCATGCCCCGTCCCGCTTCGCTACGACCGAAATGCCGACCGGCGATCCTCAAACCTCCAACGCTTTGCGAAGCAGCGACGACCGGCCGATGCGCGACAGCTCGACCTGACTGAAGACTCGGCGTTCGCTCGACTCGCCGACTCGCCGTACGAGCGCGGCGAGGCCACGCGGATTCGCTTGCCGTGCGATCACGCGAATCCGGAAGCTCCGGTGCGTGATGGCGTGGCGAATCTCTCCGACGCGATCCTCCGGGCGTGTGGCTTCGTCCGCAACCAGCACAGGCAGCCACATATCCGGTAGGTAGCGAAACGCTCCTTGTTCCAGGACCACGCCGTTGGTGCCATCGCGCAGTACGAGCATAGTGGCGGAGACTCTCTCGGTTGCCCTCCGCCGTTTCGGCGGCGGATGACGTTCGACCACGCCGAAGCGGTACGCTTCGCAGTACAGCGAGATCGGACAATCGGGGCACCGCGGGTTTGCCGGGGTGCAGACGGTCTCACCCAGCTCCATGATCGCCTCGTTCCAGTCGCCGGCACGTCGAGGCGACAGCAATTCGGTCGCCAATGCGGTATGCGGCTCGCCGCTCGCGTCCGGGCGGTCGAGCCGACGGAGGCGCGAAAGGACTCGAATCACGTTGCCGTCGACGGCGGCATGAGGCTCGCCGTAGGCGATCGAAAGCACCGCCGCAGCAGTGTAGGCGCCGACTCCGGGAAGCTCGCGCGCTTCGCCATAGTCGCGCGGGAACACGCGCCCGGACCGGACGAGCACACCCGCCGCGCGGTGGAGCGAACGAGCGCGCGCGTAGTAGCCGAGGCCGGACCATAGAGCGAGTACGTCGTCTTCACGCGCGGCGGCAAGTCGCTCCATGGTTGGGAAGGCGGCCAGAAAGCGCGCGTAGGCGGGCTCGACGACGGCAATCCGCGTCTGCTGCAGCATCACTTCCGCAACCCATACCCGATACGGATCTCGATCGGTTCGCCACGGTAGGTCGCGGCGATTGCGGTCGTGCCAGGCGAGCAGGGCGCGCCGAAGCGCCGATACGCTGCCCGCGATTCCGCGGCGACCGGACCGTACACCCATCGTTGGACCAACGAGACCCAGGTCCGGCGGCTCTCGCCGGGCCCGGGGACGACTCAGCCTTGCGAGGCTTCTTCGGGAACCGTCATGTAGGCGGTGGCCAACTGGTCGGTGATGTCCTTGGTGGTCACGGGCCGCCGCTCTCCCGCGACCGGCGGCTTGCCGCCGGTCTGGCTCTTCGGTTCGACGTCGACGTCAGGAGACTCGGCGCGCAGAGCCGACACCCGACAGTCGTCCTTGGCGCGTACCGAAAAGGGATCGACCGAGAAGAAGCGGATCGCGTTCTCGTGGCTGATCTTGTCGATCTCGTCGTCCGGCACTCCGTCGAGCTGCGCGAAGAGGGCTTCGGGGGACTTCGGCCAGGTCGTGTCGGAGTGCGGGTAATCGCACTCCCAAGTGATCGTGTCGATGCCGACCTGATGTCGATTCTTGATGCCGACCGGATCGTCGATGAAGCAGGAGATGATGTTGCGCTGCCAAACCTCGCTCGGCTGCATGCCGCCGAAGTCCTGGAAGGTCCACGCCTTGTGATGGCCGTGCACGTAGTCGGCGCGCTCGAGAAAGTAGGGGATCCATCCGATCCCGCCCTCCGAGAGGGCGATCTTGATGGTCGGGTACTTCTTCAGCACGCGCGACCACAGGAGGTCGGCAGCGCAGCTGACGATCGACATCGGGGTGGTGGTGATCATGACGTCGACCGGCGCTTCCATCGAAGTGAACTTCATCCCAGCGCCCGATCCGATGTGGATACAGACGACCGTGTCGGTCTCGATGCACGCCTCCCAAAAGGGATCCCACTCCTCGCTGTGCACCGACGGAAGATCGTAGTCTTCCGGCTTCTCGGTGAAGGTGACGGCATGGCAGCCTTTCTTCGCCACCCGCCGTACCTCGTCGGCTGCCGCCTGCGGACTCCACAACGCGGGCACGGCGAGCGGGATGAAGCGTCCTGGGTACGTGCCGCACCACTCGTCGATGTGCCAGTCGTTGTAGGCTTGGAGCATCACGCGCGCGAGCTCTTTGTCCTCTTGGCGTGCGAACAGCCCCCCGCAAAGTCCCGGAAACGACGGAAAGCAAAGCGACATCAGGACGCCGTTGGCGTTCATGTCGCGAATGCGCTCGTGAATATCGTAACAGCCCGGCCTCATCTGCTCGTACGCCGTCGGCTCCATCCCGTATTCCTCCGGCAGACGGCCGACGACGGCGTTGAGACCGATGTTGATCACCTGTTGGCCGTTGAAGATCCAGACGTCGCTGCCGTCCTTTTTGCGAACAACCCGCGGCGCCTTGTCCTTCCATTGAGCCGGGACGTGTTGATCGAACGCAGTCTTCGGTTCGACGACGTGGTCGTCGACGCTGACCAGAATGAGGTCGTCGGCTTTCATCGTTTTCGTCTCCTAGCCCGGTTTCACAAATTACAGGAAAGCGGATTGCCCGCCCCCTCTCTCGATTCAAAGCTCAACGCTACGCGGCGGTCACCGTATCGGTGTCACGGCCCGACCTCATGAGAGTGCCGGATCGTTTACCAGTCAGCTGCTTGCCGCGCACGATCTCTACGCCGTTCACCAGCACGTGCTCGATCCCATCCGCCTCGGCATACAGCCGGCCCGCCTCTCCCGGGAGATCGTAGCGGGTGTGGATCGGACCGACACCGATCTTGTCGGCGTCGAAGACGACGATGTCGGCAAAGGCGCCACTGCGCAAGACGCCTCGATCGCGGATCCCATAGAGCTCGGCAGGAGCCTGGGTCAGCTGGTGCACCGCCTCCTCGAGCCCCATCAGCTTGCGATCGCGCACCGCCGGCCCGAGCAAGGCGGTGCCGGTCGCAAAAGTGTCGATCATATCGAGGTGCGCGCCGGCATCGGACGCCCCGATGATGGTACGCGGGTCGCTCCAACTGTCGGCGCGGATCTTCCAACTCTCCGCGTCGTCGCCGAAGGTCTGCGTAAGGAAAGACGTCCTCAGCTCGTCTGCGACCGCCAGGTCGAGCATTGCATCGAAGGGAGACTTGCCTTGCGCCGCGGCGATCTCGCCAACCGTCTTGCCCTCGAAAGGCTTGTTCTCGGTCGAAAACGTCTCGTCGATGGTCAGGTATTCCCAGTTCGCCAGAAAGCTGAAGATTCCAGCGCCCTCGGAGTGCGCGCCTTCGTCGAGGCGCTTGCGCGACTCGGCGTCGCTGAACGTACAGATCCGCTCCGGCAACGGCTGTCCGATCACCTCCGCCCAGCCCGGCAGGGTGTCGAAGAGAAACCCCGTACGCAGGTTGGTCCGCATCGTCATCACTTGCGGCAAGGTCAGGGCCACGATCCGCGCACCCCGCGCCGACGCCTCGTCGGAGACCGCGAGCTGGGCTTCCGCGAGTTGGGGGATGGCCGAGTTGCAGATCAGCACGTTCCAGTTGAGCGGCCGGTTGGCCGTCCGCGACATCGCGATCATCAGCTCGCGGTGCTCTTCGGAAAACTCGCCCACCGCGGGCAGCAGCTCGATGGTCGTGCCCTCATGACGACCGACGACCTCGGCCATCGCCAGCAGCTCGTCGTGCGATGCGAAGCGCGACGGTACCGGATTCCCGTCGCCGTCGTTGTGGGTCGGGGACAGAGACGACGAGAAGCCCAACCCGCCCGCGCTCAGCGATTCGTCGAGAAGTTGCGCCATCGCATCGACTTGCGGCGGCGAAGCTTCGTTGCCGACCGCATCTTCTCCCATCACGACCCTGCGCAGCGCACAGTGCCCGACCAGGAATCCCGCGTTGATCGCCAGCTTGCCGTCGATCCGATCGAGGTACTCCCCGAACGATCGCCAATTCCAAGGGACCCCTCGAGCGAGCGACTCCAACGGCATGCCTTCGACGCGTGCCAACATCCGCATCAGGTACTCGCCGGCATCGGGGATGAGCGGAGCGATGGTGAATCCGCAGTTGCCACCCACCACCGTCGTCACTCCATGCACCGACGACGGGGTGAGGTCGGGATCCCAAAAAACCTGTGCGTCGTAGTGTGTATGGATGTCGACGAACCCGGGAGACACGATCTTTCCCGAGGCGTCGATTTCTTCGCGCGCTTCTTCGTCGATATCTCCGATCGATACGATGCGCTCATCGCGCACACCGACATCGGCAATGTGCGCCGCGGCACCGGTCCCGTCGACGACGGTGCCGCCGGTAATCTTCAAGTCGAGCATGTTGTCCTCGTGGGGTGAATGTTCAGCTTGACGCAGGGTCTGCCGCAACGTCAATAGACACCCGCGATCCGCAACTCGCCGGGCTTGACCTTTCGTTCAGGTGGACCGCTTCACCTTGCCGGTTACCGTCATTGGCAAGTCGGTCACGAAATCGAACGAGCGCGGAACCTTGTAGACCGGCAGCTTGGTCCGGCAGTGTTCGCTCAACTCGCGCGCTTTCGGTTCGTCGGCTCCCGCTTCGAGCACGATCTCCGCCGCCGGAATCTGACCGAGGTGAGCGTGCTCACGTGCAACCACTCGGCTGCGGGCAACTGCAGGATGGGTATCGAGGACCGCTTCGACTTCCTCCGAAAAGAACTTCATCCCGGCCATGTTGATTCGATTCGACCGACGACCGACGAGATGAAGATCGCCGTCGCGGTCGAACCACCCCTGGTCGCCGGTTCGAAAGCCGTACGGCTCGAGGACTTGCTCAGATGGCGTCCACGGGTCGAGGTAGGCGTCGAACATTCCCGGCCCGCGAATACAAATCTCGCCACAGTGCTCGGAGCCGCCCCGTTTCGTCACCGGGCGACCGTCGTCGGAGCGCAACCCGATCTCGTAGTCCGGAAGCGCGCGCCCAAGCGCCGTCGGTTTGTTCTGCGCCGCCTCCAAGTTCATCGCTGGCAGGCCCACTTCGATGATTCCAAGGGCCTGGACCAGGCTCAGGCCGAAGCGCTCGCGAAACAGCGCTGCGGTCTGTTCACGCAGCCCTTCCGCGGTCGAGACGGCGAGTCGAACCGAATCGAGTCGTTGCTTCGATGCGTCCTTCGCAAGCCAACCGTAGTGATAGGGCGACGCGTAGAAAACCGTAGGCTGCTCGCGCTCCGCAAGATCGAGCACCGAGCGGGCCAGAGAGTCCGCGGGAAGCAGGATCGTCGCACCGTTGCGGAGATACAGAAGGATCGACACGACGAAGTGGTGCGCCATCGGCAGCAACCACATGATCTTGTCATCGCCTGTAATCCGCATGCCTCGATTCGCCGCAGAGAGGCGCTCCAGGATGCGTTGGTGAGAAATGACGACGCCCTTGCGCTCATTGGTCGTCCCCGAGGTGAATCGCAGGTAGGCGGGATCGAGCGCAACGAGCTCGTCGTCCGGCGGCGGGGCATCGAGGGCATCGAATGACACCTCCGGATCGAGCCGAAGGAGGCCGTGTAGCCCGGATCGGACAGCGAAGTCATGCAGCGCGGCTTCGGATTGATCGGCCGGAATCGGGACCAGGCAGTTTCCGGAAGCGAGCACGCCCAGCGCAGCCACGACGAACCGCGCTCCCTGCGGCGCAAACACTCCAATCAAGCGAGAGGTCCCGTGGACGCTGGGCGGGATCAGATCGGCATAGCTCTCCGCAGAATAGAGCAGGTCGGCGTACGCCAGAATGTGGTCCACCCCCTCGCGCTGCGCCGTAACGATCGCCGGGTGATCCGGATTCCGAGCTACATTCCGACGGATTTCGTCGATGATGTTCACTGATCGTGAGCGTGAATCCCGGCGGTTCGATGGTCAAGTGGGCACAGTGAATCTCGCGCAGAGGCGCCGAGGCGCTCAGAGGGGAATCCGATCGGCTCTCTCCGCCTCAGCGCCTCTGCGCGAGAACGTCCTTTGCCGTTACCTCACTCAACGCGCAGCCACGCACCGCGGCAAGGGCGGCCGCAATCCCGATCGCTTCGCCGGTCGCCATCGCCGTGCCGAGAACACGCAACGCCCCGAGCGCTTCGTGCGTTGCCGACAGGCAGCGTCCGGCCATCCCGAGCCGAGGGTTGCTGCGACTGATGAGCGCGCCGAGCGCAATCGAGCTGGGACCTTCCGGATACTCGAAGCGGGCGCCCTTGTGGTCGTTCCATAGCTCGATCGGCCAAGTGGACAGTGCCACCTCGTCATCGCGTCGACGCCCGGACAAGATGTCCTCCGCCTCGACCGTGACGAGGCCCGCCGCTCTGCGTGTCTCGCGTACGCCGAGCCGACGCGGCCACTCCACAACTTCGCAACCGGCAAAGCCATCGCGGTGCGACCGCAGGTACGACACCAAGGCATCCGCACAGGCCCGTGCCTTCACGGTCAGCGCCGCGAGCGATTGCGCTTCCAGCGGACGGTATTCCGCGCCCGGCGGCTTGGGTACGTTGAGCGTCACGTAGGCCTCGTCGCTGACCGGGCCCGGCCGCAACAACACCGATCCGGCGCCGGCAGGAAGATCGGCGTCGATCTCGGCACGCGCCAGCGCGTGTGAAACACGCATACGGGCGAAGCCCTCGGTCTCGGCCGGATCCACGCCGCGCACTCGAAAGATATACGACGGGTTCTGCAACGACGACGCCGACTCTTCATAGAGCTCGGCCGACAAGCAATCCGCTAGCGTCGCATCGCCGCTGGCATCGACCGCAATCGACGCGCGAGTCTCAGTCTCGCGGCCCGACTGCATCCAGCGCACGATGATCGAGTCGCCGGCGGCATCCGCACCGACCAGCTCGGCTCCGAGCTCCGGCACGAGCCGGTCGGTCGACTCGCAGACCCGGAGGGCAGCGTCGGAAAGCATATGCGGAAAGGTCGGTAGGGCGTGTACCCGACCGGCCTTCTCCGGCGCGCGAGCGGCTCCGACCGAGAGCAATCGCTCCGCGAAGCTTCGCGGGAATCCGCAGTGGGCGTACTGCGCGGGCCCGTCCCCGGCGGCGAGATACAGTCCACAGATGGTGTGTACGAGAGCGTTGCCGGCGTTTCCCCCGAAAATGTCGCTGCGCTCGATCAGTAGGGTGCGCGCACCAAGGTTGGCGGCCGCAACCGACGCGGCAACCCCGGCGAGCCCGCCGCCGACGACGGCTACGTCGAAATCCTTACCCACCCAGGCACCCAGCCACAGAGCGCCGCGGCAAGCAACGCAGGATCACGAAGTCGGTCACCTCTACGAAGGTCCAGCCAGGTACCGTAGGAACGGCCTCCTCCGCTGCGCCGAGGCCTTCCTACGCGCTGCCGGCGCCGTGCTCCCGTCCCTGCATCAGCTCCGATCTCATATCCTCGCCGAAGCGCTCGACCTCCTGCTCGGTGACCGCGCCTTTCTGATAAACATGGGTCAGGTTGAGTCGGCCTTGGTGGATGCTCATCGCAGCGCAACTCCCGGGCGACGGAGGCACCGCCGGAACGTGGAAACCGTTGCGCACTTCGGCGCCGAAAAAGCTCTGCACAGCGGGCAGGAAGTCACCGGTGAAAGCGAAGAAGAACGAGCATAGCTCGCCCTGAAACGTTCGTCGCACCATCGCGGCGAACAAATCGGCGGGAACAAAGCGGGCGAACTCGATCGCGTGCACACCACTGTCGACGAGACCGTTGCGGATCGACTGGCGACGCTGGCGTTTGATCTCCTCGAGCGCGGTATCGAAGGTCTCGACCGCATCCGGCATCAACTGAAACCAGAGCATCGACACATGCGTGCGGAAGATGGCTCCTTCTTGCCCTTTCGGCCGGATATTGACCGGTAGCGGGACGACGTAGCTTTGCGGAATCGTCCCGCGACGTTCGAACATCCGGTGGTGAGCGCGCACCGCCGCCGCCATGTAGTACATGACCGGGGTCAGAAAACCCGCCTTCGCTTTGGCGGCCTCGACGACGAAAGCTGTCTCGCCGGCTCCGAACGCGTGCAGTCGGTAATCGACCTCTTGCACCACCCGCCGCCGCGGACCGGCGGGAGACGACGGCGGTCGGTCCGCAAAGCTCTGCAGGAAGCCCTGCCACTCGCGCGCCTTCTGCCCGCGATCGCGTGCCGATAGAATCGTCTCCGGCGTTTCCGGGCCAACTTCGAGTCCGATCGCTGCTCGACTGCCCGCGCCAACCTCCGCCAACGCCTCGACGAACTTCTCGCTGCCGGTCCCGTCGAGCAGCATATGGAGCCACGTAACGGCCAGATCGGCGCTTCCATCGCCGTAGCGAACCAGGTCGAAACGCAAGAGCTCGCCGCGCTTTCCGTTGAAGGGCTCGTTCATCGCTGCGGCGAACGACGCTGGGAGCTCTTTGGGATCCGAAGGGCGAGCGCCTTCGTGGATACGCAGCGGCGGCATCGGATTGTGAGCGGCCCGGGTCAGGTCGTACACCGGAGCACCCAGCAACCCCGGTCGCCGAATCGACGACCTCACGATCGGTGTGTCGCGCGCGACACGCGCGATCGTGTCTCGCAGCGCTTCCACATCCAGCCCAGGACCGAGACGAAGCACCAGTTGCGATGCGTGACTGGCCGAGTTGTGGCGGCGGATCTCGCGGTCGAAGGCGCGCAACATCGCGTCGGCGCCGGTCAACGGGATTCTATCGCTCGGCCGACTGGTCATGCCTCGCGCGTGCGACCATCGATCACGCTTGGATCAACCCTGCCGCAGCTGCTCGAAAACGCAGGCGCTCAAGGAGCGAGTCGACGCCAGGTTCTCCGGAGTGAGAAGACTCTCGTCGACCCACACCCCGGTGCTCTCCTCGATCGCCAGCATGAGTTGCGTCACCGCCATCGAGTCGAGACCGGCCGATACCAGGTCCGAATCGACCGAGAAAGAGTCGTCCACCGACAACAGATCGTCGCGCAAGATCTCGAATACACGTGCTTCCAGCGCCTCCCGCGTCCAATCCATGTTGGGCTCGGGGGTATCACATCGAGACTCGGAGAGCACCATATCCGGACCCACTAAGAGTCCGGTCGGGCTGGGAACCCAGAAGGTCCGAACCTGCGGCTCAACCCGACACCGCCGTTCCAATACGATCGAAGCCTCCGCCCCTATCGATGCCTTCTCCGCTCAGATTGACTCTGGAACGGGACCTTCTATTGTTCCCTGGTAATGCAGAAACGCACGATCAAAACGGTAGCGATTCTCGGAGGTGGGCCGGCCGGTTCGGCGGTGGGTACGTACCTCGCACGCAAGGGCATGGACGTCGTCATGTTTGCCGACGGCAAACGGCCGCCACTGATCGTCGGCGAGTCGCTCGTACCGGCCGTCGTCCCCTTCATGCAGGACCTCGGCATCGAGGACGAGGTCGCGACCTACAGCACCTGGAAGGGCGGAGCGACCTTCGTCTACAACCCGGAATACCGTCTCAACATCTGGTTCGATGAGGTGCGCGGCGGGGGAACGCCGGCGTATTCCTACAACGTCCCACGCGATCGCTTCGACGCCAGCGTGCGGGACGCAGCCGCCCGCGCCGGCGTCAAGGTCGTCGAGGCCAAGGGCACGATCGAGCGCGACGGAGACTCGCAGCGCATGAAGCTCGGCGAGGAAACCCTCGCCGCGGCGGAAGAGGTTCTGCACGGCCGCCAACCGGACTGGATCATCGATGCGATGGGCCGCGGGCGCGGCATTCCCAAGCTTCTCGACTTGCCGGTCGATGCCGGCGATCGGCGCGACACCGCCCTGCACGCTCACATGCAGGGCGTCGAGGTACAGATTTCGACCAACGTGCACACCGATCGTCTCAGTCACGGCTGGTGCTGGCGTATTCCGCTCCCCGGTCGCGTCTCGGTCGGCTTTGTCCTGGACAACGACTTCGCCCGCAGCCTCGGCGGCACAGCCGAGGAACAATTCGACGCGTTCATGGAGCAGGATCCCATGATGAGCGAATGGTCGAAGAACGGGCGACGCATCACGCCGGTGATGAAGTACAACAACTACCAGGCGCGCGTGCGGCAGGGTGTCGGAGAGAATTGGGCGCTCGTCGGTGACTCGTTCGGCTTCGTCGACCCGGTATTTTCGAGCGGTATGCTGATCGCCCTCCAAAGTGCGAAAGCCTTGGCGGAGGCGATCGAAGACGGCTCGCCGCGCGCCTTCGAGGAGTACCAGGCGTACGTCAAGACGAATCTGGACTGCTGGCGCAACGTCATCGACCGCTACTACGACGGTCGGCTGCTCACCTTGTTCAAGCTCGGCCAGCACGTGCAGCAACGATTCTGGGGCAAGCTGATGAGCTTCCACTTCCGCAAGCACATGCCGCGCATCTTCACCGGCGACGACGTCACCAACCGCTACAGCACGTGGTTGATCGAGTTCATGTCGACCTACGGAATCTACGGCCATGATCCCGAGGAATACCGCATCCTCTGAGGCATGAGGACTCGCGACCCGCGAGGAACTATCGCTGAACCGGGCGATGCGGATTCCTACGACGTCGCCGTCATTGGGACCGGACTCGGCGGCCTGACGACGGCAGCCATCTTGGCGCGTTCCGGCAAACGCGTCTTTGCCGCCGAACGACACGACCGCGTCGGCGGCTACGCCCACTCGTTCCGGCGAGGCCCGTACTTGTTCGACGCCGCGGTTCATCTGGTCGGCGGTTGTGAAAACGGCGGACTGATCGACCTCTTGCTGGAGAGCGTCGGAGTGCGCGACCGTTGCGAGTTCGCCGACGTCAACCCATGCTACGAAGCGCACTTTCCGGGATTCAGTCTGTCGGCGCCGAGCGGACTCGACGATCTCATCGAGACCTATTCGCATGCATTCCCGACGCAAGGCGATGGAATCGCAACCTTCCTGCGGGAGTGCTCGAGCATTCGCAGCGAAACACGCGGGATGCTGAGCAGCGACCGCGCGAGCGGCGGTGATTCGCTGAGCGAGTTCCCATCGCTGCAGCGCTATCGCCGCCGCACGGTCTCGCAAGTGCTGGACCCGTTGGTCACCGACCAGCGCGCCCGCGCCGCTTTGACGACGCTTTGGCCATATGTCGGGCTGCCGCCGCAACGACTGTCGTTCCTATACTGGGCTTCGATGTTGATGAGTTACATCGAGGACGGCGCCTACTACTGCAAGGGAACCTTCCAAACCCTTGCGTCGGCATTGGCCGACGCCGTGCGCGAGTCCGGCGGGACCGTCGCCCTTCGATCGCCCGTACGCGAGGTGACGACCGATGCATCCGGCGTCAGCGGGATCATCCTCGAAAACGGGGAACGAATCGCCACCCGCACCGTCGTGTCGAACGCCGACGCCCAACAGACCGTGCAGCAGCTGGTCGGACCCGAACACTTCTCGAGCCGATTCCGACGCTCACTGCGTCGGATGAAGCCCTCCCTGTCGGCGCTGGTCGCCTACATCGCCACCGACCTGCCGCGCGACAGACTCCCGCAAGCCCACGAAACTTTCTACTTCGACACCTGGGATCATCAAGCGTCTTACGATGCCAGCGCGGCGGGCAGACCGTCGTGGTACACCCTGACCATCCCGACCGCGGTCGACCCGGGTCTGGCACCAGCGGGAGAATCCCTTCTGGTATTCACGACGCTGCTCCCCTTCGACGCAGTCTCAAATTGGCGCGACGCCAAGGCCGACTACACCGACCGCATCACGGCGGCGATCGATGAGCGGATACCGGGACTCTCGTCGCGCGTGAAAGTCATGGAGGTCGGCACTCCGAAGACGATGCGGCGCTACACCAGCAACTACGACGGCGCCATCTACGGCTGGGAGCTGTCTCCGAGCCAAACCGGCCCCGGTCGACCGGCCGTCGATCCACCGTTGCCGGGGCTCTACCTCGCCGGCCACTGGACCCGCCCGGGCGGCGGAGTCTACGGCGTCGTCACCTCCGGAGTGATGGCCGCCCGCGCCATCCTCGGCCACGAAACCGACGAGGCCCTATGGAATTCATTGCGGCGCGCGTAGTGACTTTAGAACCGCAGATAAACGCGGATTCAATACTGCTTCTAGAGACCTTTAGAGGTAACGCCGCGCTTGGGAGAAAAGAAGTGCACGCACCGACGAATTGATCACCCCAACCATCTGCGTTTATCTGCGGTTCCAAGGAAACGATGCCCACACCTTTCGACTACTCCAACGCACCGTATCCAATTCGCGACGATATCGCGCAGGCCCACCGCGAGGCTTGGCGTCGTATCGCCGCTCCCGGCGCTTGGTGGAACGGCGCCGAGAGAGTGGCAATCTGTGAGGAAGCGAGACTCGCTCGCTCTTGTTCGTTCTGCGCCGAACGCAAGCGGGCCCTATCGCCGTATTCGGTCAGCGGCAGCCACTCGAGCAGCGGCGATATCCTGCCCACCGCCGCGATCGACGCCGTACACCGCGTCATCACGGATCCGGCACGGCTCAGTCGCGAGTGGATCGACGAGCTCGCCGCCGGCGGCGTCAGCGACGCCCACTACGCGGAGCTGCTCGGGTTGGTCGTGGCCATCGCCAGCATCGACGGCTTTCACCGCGGACTCGGTCTCGAGCTCGAGCCCTTGCCGTCTCCCGAAGCGGGCGAGCCGTCCCATTACCGGCCGAGCAGCGCCAAGCCGTCGGGGGGTTGGCTTCCCACCATCTCCGCGCGCGACTCACGCGCTACCGACGAGGCGGATCTGTACGAAGGACTGCCGATCGCGCCCAACGTCATCGCGGCCATGAGCTTGGCGCCCGACTCGGTGCGCCTACTCAAGCTTCTCGGCGCCGTCCACTACATGCGCGAGAAGGACGTTGGAAATCCCACGAGTAACGGCGGCAGGGCTCTCAACCGCGCACAGATCGAGTTGGTCGCGGCGAGGGTGTCGGCGATCAACGAGTGCTTCTTCTGAACCAGCTCGCACGCACTGCTGCTCCGTGCGAGCAGCCAAGGAGATGGAGCCGGCGCCGATCTCAAGTCCGTCACCCTCGGGACCGATGCGGGCATCCCCGGTGCCACTGAGTTGGTAGCGTTCGTCGAGGCCGCCCTCGCTGGCGACGGGAGCCTGGACGAACGGCGCGCGGCGCTGGCGGATACGCTGTCGCCGACGGCTCTGGTCGACGCTGCCGCGGTCGTAGGCAACTTCGAGCGTATGAATCGCATCGCAGACGGCACCGGAATCCCGCTCGAGGCCCCGGTCGCCGCGCTCTCGGCCGACATCCGAGACGAGCTCGGGCTAGGGAAATTCCACAGTGCCCAACACACGCGGCCGCCCGGACCGATCGGGCGCTGGTTGGGCCGTATCGCCGGCGCGCTTCTGCCGCAGCTGTTGCGCCGACTACGGCGCTAGGCCGTTCGGGTGTGCGGAGGGGGCAGCGCCCCCTCCGCATTCGAGACTACTGGATTTCCGGTTCGTACGTGACGTTGATCACCTTCAGCCCGCCGCTGTAGCGATTGCGGCTGAAGATCACCTGACCCTGGCCGGCGTAGGTCCAGGCGGTGCGCGAGGTGTCGCTTCCGAAGTACCAGGGGATGAACTGCTTGCCGGTCATGTAGCTGCGCGAGCTGGTCGGTTCGCCCAAGATCTTGCGCACGTCGGTTTCCGCCATGCCCTTGGTCACCTTGGACAGCGGGCTGGTCGACGGAATGCTGGCCATTGCAGCCTCAGCCGGTTCCGCGCCGGAAGAGTCTTTGCTGGCGCAGCCCGCAACCGCAAAGATCCCGGCCAAGACGGCCGCTAC